>NZ_JAVTWC010000002.1:31745-123044 GCF_032229445.1 Tahibacter sp. | reverse complement strand
TGCCCGCACTGCCTGAAAACGCTCGGCTACACCCACACTGATCCGCGAAGACCCGAAAAAAGGGAAGAGGAGTGAGAAACGAGTAAAGGGGGCGTGGCGCTTTTGCGTCACTCGTTTCTCACTTCTAAGTTCTGTCCACTATCCACCCGAGGAAAAGCCGATGAGTCAGGAAAGGGAAACAGCGCCCGTCGCTCCCACTCGTTTCTCACTCATCTTCTCTCCATTCCCACTCCTCGACCGCTGGTTCCTGCTGCGCGAAAACGGCAGCGACGTACGTACCGAGTGCCTGGCCGGTCTCGCGACGTTTCTCGCCATGGCCTACATCATGTTCGTGAACCCGGAGATTCTCGCCGCGGCGGGCATGCCGCGCGATGCCGTGTTCGTGGCGACCTGCATCGCGGCAGCGATCGGTTCGGCGGTCATGGGGCTGTACGCGAACTATCCGATTGCGCTCGCGCCGGGCATGGGCCTCAACGCGTATTTCGCCTATAGCGTGGTGCTGGGCCAGGGTTTCAGCTGGCAGGCCGCGCTTGGCGCGGTCTTCCTGTCGGGCTGCCTGTTCCTGGCCGTGAGCCTGCTGCGGGTGCGTGAGTGGATCGTCGACGCGATACCGCATTCGCTGAAGCTCGCGATCTCGGCCGGCATCGGCCTGTTCCTCGCCGTGATCGGGTTCAAGAACGCCGGCCTGATCGCCGCCAATCCGGCCACGCTGATCGGCCTGGGCGACCTGCATGCACCCAGCGTGCTGTATACCGCGGCGGGGCTGCTGCTGATCGTTGCGCTGGAAGCGCGCCGCATACGCGGCGGCATCATCATCGGCATCCTCGCGGTGACCGTCGCGGCGCTGCTGTTCGGTCATGCCACGTTTGCCGGTGTGTTCGCCTGGCCGCCGTCGCTGGCGCCGACGCTGCTGCAGCTCGACATCGGTGCGGCGCTCGAGGCCGGTCTCGTCACCGTGGTGCTGACCTTTTTCCTGATCGAACTGTTCGACGCTACCGGCACGCTGATCGGCGTCAGCCATCGTGCCGGCCTGCTCGACCAACAGGGCCGCCTGCCGCGCCTGCGCCGGGCGCTGCTGGCCGACTCCACCGCGATCGCGGCCGGTGCGGCGCTCGGCACCTCGTCGACGACGGTCTATATCGAGAGTGCCGCCGGCACGGCCGTGGGCGGACGCACGGGCCTGACCGCCGTCGTCGTCGCGCTGCTGTTCCTCGCTGCGCTGTTCCTGTCGCCGCTCGCCGCGACGGTGCCGCCGTTCGCGACCGCACCGGCACTGATCTATGTCGCGATCCTCATGAGCCGCGGCCTGGCCGAAATCGACTGGGACGACCTGACCGAAACCGCACCGGCCGTAATCTGCGCGCTGTCCATGCCGCTGACGTTCTCCATCGCGCACGGCATCGCGTTCGGCTTCATCACCTATGCCGGCATCAAGCTGCTCGCCGGCCGCTGGCGCGAGATTCCGGCGGCGGTCGGCGTAGTCGCCGTGGTCTTCATCGCGAAGTTCGCGTGGTTCTGAAGCAGCGCCGTGCACGCGCGTGCACGGCGCCGGATCCTCTTACGCGCCCGGCCCGAACTGTCCGCTGACCGGTTCGGAATCCGCCTGCGCCGAGCGTGGCGCGAACGGCGTCAGGCTGACCCGCGCATACAGCTCGTCGCGCAGGGTCAACACCGGTACGCCGAAGATGATGGTGTCGCCGTCTTCGTCGAGCCGGTTCTGCGACACCTGCTGGGTGAAGCTGCGCTTGATCGTGCCGGCGGCGGCCTTGATGAACGTGGCCGCGATCACCGCGCGGTCGTCATCGAAGATCGGATCATCGCCGCGCAGCACGACCTTTTCCTCGAATACGGTGCCGGCGAGCTCTTCGCGTGAATTGAAGCGCAGCGCGTAGCTGACCGTAACCTTGCGGCGCTTGTTGCTGACGATGGGATCGATCTTCAGTACGACGTTGCTGATGGTTGCCATGGTGGTTCTCCGGATGGTTGGAATGTTGGATTGCGGTGTGTCTCTGCGCGTATCCGCGCGTGCCTGCGAACGGTTCTAGCGTTTCATGTCGTTCCTCCCGCGCCTGCGGCGCCTGCCCCCCCCACGCATCGCGTGTTGTGGACAATGATGCAAACAATGCAAAAGGCTCGGCACTGGCACGCGGGGGTGGGCGCACCCCTGTCTTTCGACGGGTGCGGCGGGGTGTCGCGGGGAGGGGCCGGAAGGCGGCTGCGGCTACAATGGCCGCATGATCGTCAACATCGCCGCCTATCACTTCGTCCGCATCGACGCGCCACAGGCGCTGATCGACATGCTGCGTCCCTGTGCAGAAGCGCAGCAGCTGCGCGGCACCGTCCTCGTCGCGGCCGAGGGCATCAACCTGTTCCTGGCCGGCGCCGCGGCCGGCATCGAAACCTTCCTCGCGCTGCTGCGCGCCGACGCGCGGTTCGAGTCCATCGCGGTGAAGGTCAGCCATAGCGCGCACACGCCGTTCGCTAGGCTCAAGTTCAAGCTCAAGCGCGAGATCATCAGTTTCCGCCGCGATCACGCCGACCCGCTGCAGGGTCGTGCGCCGGCGGTCGTGCCGGTGGATCTCGCGCGCTGGATCGCGCAGGGCCATGACGACGCGGGTCGCCGCCTCGTGCTGCTGGATACGCGCAATCGCGAAGAGGTGCGCTTCGGCAGCTTCGCCGGCGCGCTGACCCTGCCGATCGACCGCTTCACCGACCTGCCGGCGGTGATGGCCGCACAGTCGTCCGCGCTGGCCGATGCCGCGGTCGTGAGTTACTGCACCGGTGGCATCCGCTGCGAAAAGGCGGCGCTATGGCTGCGCGCGAATGGCGTGCCGCAGGCGCTGCAGCTCGAGGGCGGAATACTGGGTTACTTCGAGCAGGTGGGCGGATTGGGATATCAGGGCCACTGCTTCGTCTTCGACGAGCGCGTCGCCCTAGCGCCGGACCTGCGTCCGCTCGTGGATGCAGACCCGGTTGGCGCGGATTGTGGCTGATGCGCGCTGCGGCTAAAGTGCCCCGCAACAGGGAGAAAAACCGTATGACGCGAGCGCTGCCGTTGCCGCCGGTCCCTACGCTGGGCGCCGGCCGCGTTTCGCGCTCGGGCGTGTCCCGGTCGTTGCCGCGCCCTGGCCGTCGGGTGGACGTCTGAACCCGAATCCGTCCGTCGCCCCGGTCGACACGCTGACCCTCGTGGAGACGCCTGAGGGCATCGCGCTGCGCCTGCGCGCGGCCGGCATGATGCCGCGTGCTGCCGCCTGGGCCATCGATTTCGCGCTGCGCCTGGCGGTGTTGTGGATGTTCGGCATCGTGCTCGCGCTGCTCGGCGATCTGGGCGTCGCGGTATATCTGATCGTGTTGTTCAGCCTGTTCTGGCTCTATCCGGTCTTGTTCGAAGTGCTGCACGACGGCCAGACGCCGGGCAAGCGCGCGGTCGGCCTGCGCGTGGTCAATGCCAATGGCACGCCGGTCGGCTGGGTGCCGTCGATCGCGCGCAACCTCATGCGCACGGTCGACATGCTGCCGCTGTTCTACGGCTTCGGTCTGGTCGCAGGCCTGGTCGACCGCAACAGCCGCCGCTTCGGTGACATGGTCGCCGGCACGCTGGTCGTTCATGTCGACAACCCGCACGGCCACAGTACCGCGCCGAACGTGCCGGCGGTGCAGCCGCCGCTGCTGCTGCCGGCGGCCGAGCAGGGCGCGATCGTCGCGTTCGCCGAACGCGCCCGGCAGCTAACGCCCGAGCGCCAGCAAGAACTCGCCAACCTGCTGCCGCAGCTGACCCAGGCGCGCGGCGCGGTCGCCGTGCAGCGTCTGCTGGGCATGGCCAGCAGCTTCCTCGGACGGCAGTGAGCGCATGAAACAGGATGCTTTCCAGGCTCGGCACGATGCGGAATGGACTGCGCTGGACCAGTGGCTGGCCAAGCGCACGCGACCGGCGGCCAAGCAACGCGGGCGCGACGCCGACGGCTTGTTCGGCGATCTGGAGTTCCCGGCGATGTACCGGCGCGTCTGCCAGCACCTGGCGCTCGCGCAGCGGCGCGGCTACAGCGTGCTGCTGATCGACCGGCTGCAGGACCTGGTCCACCGCGGCCATCTCGTGCTGTACCGGCCGCCGCCGCCGCGCTGGCAGGCGGTGATCCAGTTCTTCGGCGCCGACTTCCCGCGCCTCGTGCGGCGCCACGGGCGCGCGATGGGCATCGCCGCGGTGCTGTTCTTCGGCAGTTTCATCGGCGTCATCGTGGCGATGCAGTACCGCCCGGAATTCGCCCACTCGCTGTTCGACGCGAGCGAGCTGGCCCGCTTCGAGGCCATGTACGACCCGGCCAACGCCGACGCCAGGCTCGGTCGCGAAAGCGGCAGCGATGTAAAAATGTTCGGTTATTACATTCTCAACAATGTCAGCATCGGGTTCCGCACGATCGCGGCCGGCTTCTTCGCCTGCATCGGCTCGGTCTACGTGCTGCTGTTCAACGGCCTGTTTCTCGGCGGGGTGGCCGGGCACCTGACCGCGATCGGCTACGGCGGGCCGTTCTGGCGTTTCGTCGCCGGGCATTCGGCGCCGGAACTGCTTGCGATCGTGATTTCCGGCGGCGCCGGCCTGCAGCTGGGCATGGCGCTGATCGCACCGGGCCGGCGCAGCCGTGGCCGCGCGTTCGTCGAGGCCGGCAACGACATGGCCAAACTCGCGCTGGGCATCTTCGGCATGCTGGTGTTCGCGGCGTTCGTGGAAGCGTTCTGGTCCTCCATCGGCTGGATGCCCGATCCGGTCAAGTTTGGCGTCGGCGGTCTGCTCTGGGTGCTGATCCTGCTGTGGCTCTGGCGCGGCGGTCGCGGGGCGGCGCATGCGGCTTGAAGGCCTGACGGTCGCGCTGCGGCCGCGCTCGAACTGGGAGGCGACCGATCTTGGCATCGCGCTGGTGCGCCGGCACGCGGACACGATCTGGCGCGCGTGGATCATGGTCACGCTGCCGTTGTTCGCCCTGCTGACGCTCGGCGGCGCGCTGATCGACATGGTCTGGCTGGCGTGGCTGCTGATGTGGTGGCTCAAGCCTGTATTCGATCGCGTGCCGCTGTACATCCTCTCGCGCGCCGTGTTCGGCGCCACGCCGAGCGTCGGCGAGGCGGTGCGCGCCCAGCTCAGCTGGGGCTGGCGCAGCATGCCCGGCTGGCTGACCTGGCGCCGCCTGCATCCGTCGCGCTCGCTGCTGCTGCCGGTGGATCTGCTCGAAGGGCTCACTGGCCCGCGCCGTCGCGAGCGCGTGCGCGTGCTGCAGCGCGCGGCGAGCGGCACGAGCATGCTGACCACGCTGCTCGCGGCGAACATGGAATTCATGCTGTCGATGGCGGTGGTCGTGCTCGCGCTCATGTTCGTGCCGATCGAATTCTTCAGCGATGCCCAACAGCAGTTCTGGTCCAACCTGTTCGAGACCTCGCCACTGTGGTTCGAGTGCCTGGGCAATCTCGTCGCCTGGCTCGCCATAAGTCTGATCGAGCCGTTCTACGTCGGCGCGGGCTTCGGCCTGTATCTCAACCGGCGCACGCAGCTCGAGGCCTGGGACGTGGAACTCGCGTTCCGCCGCCTCGCCGCGCGTCTTGCCGGCACCGCGGCCGTGCTGCTGCCGCTGCTGTTTGGCGGCCTGCTGCTCGTGACGAGCGCGCGCGCCGACGAGGCCGAGGCGACGCCGGCGGTCGACGCGGTCGGCGGTGTCGCGGCCGACACGGTTGCCGAGGACATCGGCGATGCACCGCCGCAGAGCCTGCGCCGCGTGTTCGCGGGCCAGTATCGCGGCGACGGCGAGAGCTTCGAGCAGTCCGTCAGGCAGGCCTACACCGATCCGGACCTGAGCCCGAAGAGCACGCAGTACGTCTGGGAGCTGCGCGACAAGACCAAGAAAGATGCCGACGTGACGCTGGACAAGTCGCCGGTACGGCTGTGGATCGAATCGGTCGGCAAAGTGCTCGCGTTCGGTGCGGAAAACGTGCTGTGGATCCTCGTCGCGCTGCTGATCGCGCTGCTCGTGCGCTATCACCGGCTGTGGCTGCCGTGGATCAGCGACCGCTTCGAACGCGAACGCAAGCCCGACGCGCTGGAAGTGCATGACATCACGCTGCCCGACCAGCTGCCCGACGACGTACCCGGCGCGGTGCGCGCGCTGTGGCAGCAGGGCCAGCCGCGTGCCGCGCTCGCGTTGCTGTACCGCGCCGCCGTGCTGCGCCTTGACCAGGCCCTCGGCACATCGCTGCCGCCGGGCGCGACCGAAGCCGAATGCCTGCGTCGTTCGCGCCGCCTCGCCGATACCGGCTACGCCGACCTGTTCGCGCGCATCGTGCGCTGCTGGCAGGCCGCGGCCTATGCGCAGCGGCTGCCCAGCACCGGCGATGTCGAAAGCCTGCTCGGGGCCTGGTCGGCGCCGCGGAGCACGAGCGCATGATGCGGCGGAATCTCATCATCGGCGGCGTCGCCAGTCTGCTGCTCGGGCTCATCGTGTTCTGGTTCCTGACCACGTACCACCGCGTCGAGCGCGAGATCGACCTGCCGCCGCGCGGCGAGGCGCGCTACAACCCGCTGCTCGCGCTGAAGAAGACCTTGCAGGCGCGCAACCTGGAAGCGAGCAGCCGCGGCGACCTGAATCTCACCGCGATGGCGTTGCAGCCGGGCGACGCGGTGCTGCTCGACATCGACGTGCGCAACCTGACCGATGCGCAGTCCGAAACACTCATGAGCTGGGTCGAGAGCGGTGGGCATTTGCTGCTGCGGCTGCCGGAAGGCGACGAGGGCCGGCCGGGCACATTGCTCGAGACCCTCGGCCTTACGGTGAGCAGCGAGTTCGGCTGCCTCACCTGGAGCGAGACCGCGGCCAAGGAACCCGGCGCGGTCCAGAAACCCAGGACCGCGGAGGCCGCCGACGCGGCAGAGGCCGAGAACAAGGCCAAGGCGTCCAAAGGTGAGGCGGATCCCGGCGCGGGCATGTTCTGCAGCCGCTTCCGCTTCAAGACCGAAGCAGAGTACGAAAGCGATTTCGACTGGCTCTGGGGCAACCGCGACGAGGGTTTCCTGTTCGGCCGCCATCCCTGGGGAGAGGGTGACGTACTGATAGCGGCCGAGTTCGATTTCCTGCACAACGACGCGCTCAAGCGCGCTGGCAATGCGGCGCTGACCTGGCAGCTGCTCGGACCGGCGCTCGGCGCAGGCCGCGTATTCCTGGTCTATGCGGCCGACACGCCGCCCTGGTACGTACTGTTCGTCAAGCAGGGCTGGTACGTGCTGCTGCCGCTGCTGCTCGCCTTGCTGGCGTGGCTGTGGGCGCGCAGTCAGCGCTTCGGACCGCTGCTGCCGCTGGCCCCGCCGCACCGGCGTGCGCTGCTGTCGCATGTGCAGGCGGCTGGCGAGTTCGCCTTCGTGCGCGGCCGCGGCGCTGCGCTTCATGCCGCCGTGCTGCGCGCGTTCCGCCTGCGCCTGCGGCGACGTGATCCGGTCGCCGCGGCGCTCGCTACAGAGGCGCTGGTGCAAACCTTGTCCGAACGCCATTCGATCGCCGCTGCGCGCATCCGCCACGCCCTGCAGCCGCAGGAACTGGCGCGTCCCGAGCAGTTTCTCGCTGCCATCCGAACCCTTATGCAACTGCGAGCCCTGATATGAACTCCGAAGTCCGCGTGGCCATCACCGGCAATACCCTGGTCGAACGCACCGACGCGATACGCCAGCAGATCGCGCAGGCCTTCGTCGGCCAGACCGAGGTGCTCGACCAGCTGCTCATCGCGTTGCTCGCCGGCGGCCATGTGCTGCTCGAAGGCGTGCCCGGCCTCGGCAAGACGCTGCTCGTACGCGCGCTCGCGACCGCGCTGGAATGCAATTTCGCGCGCGTGCAGTTCACGCCGGACCTGATGCCGAGCGACGTCAGCGGCCACGCCTTCTACGATCCCAAGACCGAGAGCTTCAAGATCCGCCGCGGTCCGGTATTCACCAACCTGCTGCTCGCCGACGAGATCAACCGCGCGCCGGCCAAGACCCAGGCGGCGCTGCTCGAGGTGATGCAGGAGCAGCAGGTGACGATCGAATCGCGCAGCTTCGCGCTGTCGCCGCCGTTCCTCACCATCGCGACGCAGAACCCGATCGAGCAGGAAGGCACCTATCCGCTGCCCGAGGCGCAACTCGACCGGTTCCTGATCAAGATCCTCATGAACTACCCGGACCACGCCGACGAGGTGCGCATGGTCACGGCGGTCAGCCATGGCCGCAGCGCGAGCGACTTCGACCTGACGCGCGTGCGCGCCGTGGCCAAGCCTGAGGACATCGTCGCGATGCAGCTCGGCACGGCCCTGGTCAGTGTCGATCCGGTGGTACTCGACTATGCCGTGCGCATCACGCGCGCGACGCGAGAGTGGCCGGGCCTCAGCATGGGCGCCGGTCCGCGCGGCAGTCTCGCGCTGGTGCGCGCGGCGCGCGCGCAGGCGGTGCTCGGCGGACGCGACTTCGTCACGCCGGACGACGTGCGCAGCGTGGCCAGGCCGGCGCTGCGCCACCGCGTAAGTCTCGCGCCGGAAATGCAGATCGAAGGCCGCCGCATCGACGACGTGCTCGAAGCGCTGCTGACCAAAGTGGAAGCGCCGCGTCGATGAGACCCGCGCCGGCCCTGGTCGTCGCGCTGGTCGCCTGTGCGCTGCTCGGCGTGCTCGCGTTGATCGGTTTCGTGCCGCCGGGCGCGCCGCTGGCAGCGGCCGGATTGCTGCTGCTGCTCGCCGTGCCCGACCTGTTCGCGCTGCGCCGCCAGCCCTCGCCGCAGATCGAGCGCGAGCTGCCCCACGTGGTGCCGGTCGGCGTCGAGCGCGCGGTGACGCTGCGTCTGCGCGCAGCGGAACGCGCGCAGGCGCTGCAGGTGCACGACGGGCACCCCGGCGACTGGCCGGTGTTCGGCCTGCCGCGCGCGGCGGTGCTGCCGGCCGGCCGGGAAGTGGAATTGACCTATCGCCTGACGCCGACCGAACGCGGCGCGTTTGCGTTCGAAGGCTGCGATGTGCGCCTGCTGTCGCCACTGCGGCTGTGGCGCCAGCAGCGCCGCGTGGCACTGGACCAGCTCGTGCGCGTCTATCCGAATTTCGCGCCGCTGGCCAAGCTGGCCCTGGTCGGCGCGGAGCGTGCGTCGCGCGTCGTCGGCGCGCACCTCAAGCGCCGCCGCGGCGAAGGCACCGAGTTCCAGCAGCTGCGCGAATACCGCAGCGGCGATGCGCTGCGCCAGATCGACTGGAAGGCGAGCCAGCGCGCGCGCAAGCTGATCTCGCGCGAGTACCAGCTCGAACGCAACCAGCAGGTGCTGCTGGTGGTCGACACCGGCCGGCGCATGCTCGCGCGCGACGGCAACCTCGCGCATTTCGACCACTGCCTCAACGCCGCGCTGATGGTCGCCTACATCGCATTGCGCCAGGGCGACGGTGTCGGCCTGCTCGCGGCCGGCGGGCAGACGCGCTACTTCGCGCCGCGCCGCGGCCTGGCGACCATCGACGCATTGCTCAACAGCGTGTTCGACCTGCACGCGACGCCGCTCGCGACCGACTACCTCGACGCCGCCAAGCAGCTCGCGCTGCGCCAGCAACGCCGTTCGCTGGTGCTGTTCATCACCAATGTGCGTGACGAGGACATCGAGGATCTGCTCAGCGCCGTGCGCCAGCTGCAGAAGCGCCACCTGGTCTGCGTCGCGAGCCTGCGCGAGCAGGCATTGGAGCGGCCGCCCGAACAGCCCGTTGCCGATCTCGCCGACGCGATCGGCGTCGGCGCGCTGGCGCAGTACATCGAGCAGCGCACGCACGCGCATGAAGCCCTGCGCGCGCAGGGTACCGACGTGCTCGATGTGACCTGCGCGGAACTGCCCGCCGCGCTGGTGCAGCACTACGTGGCGGTCAAGCGCGCCGCGCGGCTGTAGGCTACCGCGCTACGCTACGGCCCGGCGTAGCCGGACGCGTCGATGACCGCCTGCGCGAGCCGCACGGGATGCTCCGCGATGCGGTTGAGCACGTAGAGAAAATGGTCTTCGCCGTAGACGGCATACTCGCGTGTCGCGAAACCCTGCTGTCGCAATGCATCGATCTGCGCGGTGCCCAGGCCGATCAGCGATTCGAACTCGTACGGCATCTGCCGCAGGCCGCGTGAGTGGATGAATGTGCTCAGTTCGTCCTGGATCGTCGCGTCATGCGTCGCGATCGAGCACGCGTGGCCGGAGGTGAGCAGCATCTTTGCCTGGCCGAGATACGCATTGCGCAAGGCCGGGCTGCCGCGTGGATGTGCGATGTCCGGCGACTCGAGGTACGCGCCTTTGACGAGGCGGATGCGGCCGGGGCAGTGCAGAAGTCGTTCCAGATCGCGATCGGTGCGGTGCAGGCGCGACTGCAGCGTGATGCCGACGTGGCGGCGCGCGTCGCCGTCGGCGTGCAGGCGCTGATACGTGTCGAGAATCCAGTCGGTGCGATCCGAACGTTCCATGGAGATCATCAGCTCGCGCGCCGATGCCGACGCGGCCTGCGCGATGCGCCGGATATTGCGCAGGCCCAGCGCCGGATCGATCAGCGAACCGACATGCGAGAGGTCGAGCGAGACCGAACAGGGCAGGCCGCGCTCGTCGAGCGCAGCGATCAGCGCGACGAACATGTCGGTGGCGTGATTGGCCTGTTCGGCGTCGCGGCAGCTTTCGCCGAGATACTCGGCCGATGCCGCATGCCCTCGCGCGAGGATCGAGGCCACGCGTTCGAGCGCCGACCCGGTGCTGCTGCCGGCGACGTAGCGACGCGAGATCCGCGCGAGCACGGCGCGCAGCGTGGCGTTTCCGGCGACGTGCGCCTTGAGCGGCTCGTCGAGCGCGAGCGTGCGCAGCGCGTTCGCAGCCCGTTCGACGATGGCGGCGTGCGCCGGAAACGCCAGCGATTCGGTGTTTTCGTTCATGGGGTGCTCCGAGGTCATGCCGCGGTGTGGCGATCCGTGTCGGGCGGCGACGGCGGCACTTTAGCCTCGCCGAGGCTGCGGGCCTAGGCGTACTATCCGGTTTTACTGTTCGACAGGATCGAACAATGATCGACGATCTGCGCGCACTCGCGGTGTTCGCGAAAACCGTGCAGCACGGCTCGTTCCGCGCTGCGGCCAAGGCGCTCGGCCTGTCGCCATCCGTGGTGAGCCACCATGTATCGGCGCTGGAGCGGCGGCTCGCGGTGGCCCTGCTGTATCGCTCGACGCGTCATCTGTCGCTCACGTCGGAAGGAGAGCGGTTGCTCGCATCGGCGCGCGCCATGCTGCTCGCCGCCGAGCAGGGACTCGGCGGCCTGTCCGGACGATCACTGCAGCCGTTCGGACATCTGCGCATGACGTTGCCCGCGTTTTTTTCGCGCGCTCACCTGATCACGCAGATCGCCGCATTCGCGCGCGAGTTTCCCAAGGTGACGGTGAGTATGGATTTCAGCGACAGGCCGCGTGACCTGATTCGCGAAGGCATCGACCTCGCTGTACGCGTCGGCGACCTGAAAGACAGCGGCCTGAAGTCGACGAAGCTGTTCGATCTGCAGCGCACGCTGGTGGCCTCGCCCGACCTTGTCGTCGCGCAGGCAAAGCCCAGACATCCCGCCGATCTCGCTGCATGGGACTGGATCGGCCTGAGCATGCGCGCCGACACCAAGCGCTTCATCGACCGTAAGGGCGTGCCTGCCGACGTCGCATTCACGCCGCGCATCGTCGTCGATAGCGTCGATGCCGCGTGCCAGTTCGCGATCGCGGGACTCGGGCTTGCCTCGCCGCCGACGTTTCTCGCCGCGCCCGAAATCGCCGCGGGTCGCTTGGTTGAAGTACTGCCCGGCTGGCAGACGACGTCGCTCGGTGTCTACGCGCTGTGGCCGGCGAACGCGCCGTCGGATGGTCTGACGCAGCGCTTCGTCGCGTTCGTGACGGCGTCCGGACGCGGCTTCCGGACCGACGTGGCGCGTCGCGCACGTTGAGGACTGCACGTGGTTGGTGCCGGACTTCGACTGTCGCGACGCGGGAAGCGGCGAATGCCGGTAAACCTCCGAGCATCGACACTCGGCGTCGGATGTCGAGCCCATCGAATCGCGAGCAGCCGACTGCGTGAACAGCACACAGTGCCGGGCTTCCGGAGTTTTGCCCGGCGACAGTAGCCCTGCCGCTGACACGGGTTCGGAACTTGCCTAGACTGCCGCGACTCCGGGGAGTCTTTCATGCATACGCAGTGGTATTACGCCGATCGGCAGCGCCAGCAACAGGGGCCGCTGGGCGGCGCCGAACTCGTGGCCGCGCTCAAGCGCGGCGATGTGGACATGTCCACACTGGTCTGGCACGAGGGACTGCCGGGCTGGGTGCCGCTGGCGCAGGTCGCGGCGCAGCTCGGTATACGCGGCGCACCGCCACCGGTGCCGCGCATGGCCGAGCGCCGCGCCGCGCCACCGCGCAAGAGCAGCAGCAAGGTCGGGCTCATCATTCTCGGCGTATTGCTCGGCTGTTTCGTGCTGTTCGGCGGCATCATCGCGGCGATCGCGATTCCGGCCTACAGCGACTATACGATCCGCTCACGCGTCAGCCAGGCCTATGTCGCGGCCAGCGTGCAGCGCGTCGCCGTCACCGAGTTCTATCTCACCAACCAGCGCTGCCCGGTCAATGGCGACGACGGCTTCGGATCGCCGGAAAGCTACGGCAATACCTATCTCGCGGGCCTGGAATTCGGTCCCGGCGACGGCGGCTGCCAGATCCGCGCCCGACTGCAGGGGCTGAACCAGGCGCGTCTCGCCGACGCGCAGCTGACGCTGCAGCTGGACCGTGACCAGAACTGGACCAGTTCGGCGAACATTCCCACCAAGTACCTGCCGTCGTCGATGCGGCGATAGGGCTCGGTGCGCTACGGCTCCGACGCCGCGGTCGGCGGCCGTGCCGCCGCGAACGCGACCAGCGTCGCGGCGATCATCGAAGCCGCGAGCGTCGCGGCGATGGCCATGAGCGCGGCGCCGCTCCACTGCGCGCCGAACCAGTGGCCGCTGAAGCCCAGCGCGGCCAGCGCGGTGCCGAGGCGAACCAGGTCGAACACGAGCGCGCGCCGGCGCCCTTCCAGCCAGGCACACAGCGCGACCAGGCTCGCCGTCGCCCACGCCGCATAGCCCAGGCCCCAGGCCAGCGGCAGATGCTCGGCGCGCGCGAGGCAGTCGGCGCCGATCAGCATCAGCAGCAGGAACTGCACGCCGACGTGGGCTTGCACGGCGGGCGCGACGCGCGGCGCGTACTTGCTGCGCGCATACGGATCGAACGCGGGCTTGGCCTCGGTGGCGGCGAGATCGTCGGGACGCCAGCCTGGCGGTTTCCACCAGACCGCGAACTTGTCGCGCCAGCGCCGCGTGCGCCAGGTGTCGCGTGCGAGCGCCGCATAGACTTCGAGGTTCGACCAGACCGGATCGTAGCGGCGCAGCGGCGAGCGCGTGCCGTAGATGACCGGTTCGTCGGCGTCCTCGTCGGCATAGGTGCCGAACAGACGGTCCCAGAGAATCAGGATGCCGCCGTAGTTCCTGTCGAGATACCGGTCGTTGACGCCGTGGTGCACGCGGTGGTTCGACGGCGACGCGAATACGCGGTCGAACCAGCCGAGCTTGCCGATCTGTTCGGTATGGATCCAGTACTGGTAGAGCAGGTCGATGAGTCCCACCGCGACGAACAGCAGCGGCGGAAAACCCAGCACGGCCATCGGCAGATAGAACAGCCAGCCGAACAGGAAGCCCGAGCTGGTCTGCCGTAGCGCTGTGGAAAGGTTGAATTCTTCACTCTGGTGATGCACGACATGGGCGGCCCAGAGCACGCCGACCTCGTGCCCCATACGGTGGTGCCAGTAGTACAGAAAATCATACAGCAGCAGGCCCGACAGCCAGACCGCGACGCTGCCCACGTCGAGCGAGAACAGCCGCAGCTGCTCGTAGACCGCGACATAGATGCCGAGCATAACGAGCTTGGAAAAGATCCCGCTGACCTGCGACATCGCGCCCAGGCCGATGCTGCAGACCGCATCGGCGAAGTTGTACGCGCTCGCGCGGCGCCGGTGCGCGACCCACAGCTCGATGCCGATCAGCGCAAAGAAGACGGGGATGGCATAGATGATCGGGTTCATCGGTTCACGTGCGCGAGCGGATTCGCGGCCACCCTACGAAATTGCGCCGGAGTACGAAAGTCGGAAGCGCGGCGCAAAAAAAATGCGACCCCGCCGTCAGGCGGGGCCGCTGGATAGCACTTCAGGCAAGGCAAGACTCAGAACGTGATCGACCAGCTGTCGATCCTGCCCGTATCGCCGCCCGCGTTGTCGTTGACGCGCAGCTTCCACGTGCCGTTCAGCAGCTCGCTGGACAGGTTCAGCGTCACGGTCTTGTTGATGTTGTCGGTGCCGCCGCCGGTGCGGTTGTGGATGTTGTACAGCGTGCCGTCCGGAGCGACGAGGTCGACCTTGAGGTCACCTTGGTAGGTGTGGACGATCGCGACCGTGACCGAGGCATTGCTCGGTGCGTTGCCGCTGCGGCCGGACACCGTGATCGGGCTGTCGACCGTCGTGTTGTCGCCGATCGCGAAGTCGGTGCCGCTGCTATAGGTCTGCGTGCCGCCGCCACCGCCGGTGGTGTAGCTACCGGTCAGGCTGACGCCCGTGTAGGCGCTGTATCCGCGCAGCATCACGTAGTAGGTACCGGCCTGCGCCGTGGCGACGGTGCAGGTTTCTGCATTGCCGCCGAGATAGGGACGACAGTCGTAGCTGGCCGTCGTCGGCGCCGAACCGAACTTCACGTACAGGTCCATGTCGCCGGTGCCGCCGCTGGTGACGAACGTGAGGTTGCTGGCGCCGGCCGGCACGGCAAGGGTCCAGGTCTGTTCGCTGTTCACCGCGCCGCTGATGCCGGTCACGGGCACGCCGTTGGTCAGCGTGTTGCCGGCCACCGAGCCGACGACGACCTGCTTGGTCACGCTGTTCGTGGCGCCATTGTTGTCGGTCACGGTCAGGACGACGTTGTACGGGCCGGACGCGCCGTAGGTCTTGCTCGGGTTGGTTGCGGTCGACGTGGTGCCGTCGCCGAAGGCCCAACTGCGCGAGGCGACGCTACCGTCGCTGTCGCTGGACCCGTCGGTGAAGTTGACCGTCAGCGCGTTCACGACGAAGGAGAAGTTCGCCGTCGGCGGTACGTTGCCGCCACCTGCACCGCTGGTCAGGCCGTCGAGCGTGGTCGCACCGGTGTTGCCCGGATCGAGCCAGTTCGACAGGCGCGTGCTGTTGCTGCCGCCGCCGGTCCAGGAGGTGAACACGCGGCCGTAGTAGTCGCGCTTGTTGGTGTCGGTTGCGCTGCACGAGGACGGACCGCCGTGCAGCTGCCCGATCACGCGCTTTTCGTTGCTGTACAGCGGCGAGCCCGAGGAACCGCCCTCGGTCACGCCGATGCCGGGACGCCAGCGCGCCTGCACATGCGTGCCGTCGCCGGGCTCGGCGGTCGAGTTGTAGCTCGTCGTCGCGGTCGCGCCGTTGGCGAGGCTGATGCGCTTCTCGGCGGTGGCCGGGTGGTGGATGCCGAAGGCCGACGGGAAGTTCTGGTTGCGCCGGTCCCAGCCGTTGAAATACACGTTGGCCGCGGCCGCCGGTGTTTCGTCGAGTTCGACCAGGGTGAAGTCCGACGGCGTATACGACGCGCGGAAGAACGCGCCGCTCAGGTACTGGTTCGTCGTGCCGTCGCCGGCCTGGCCGGACGCAGCGCTGCCGACCGGACGGCAGTACGAGTTCTGGAAGTTCCAGTAGACGACCAGCGAGGCGGCGTTGCCGGAGTTGATGCCGCAATGGGCTGCGGTCAGGAAGAACGGCTTCTTGTCCTGCGCGGTGTTGTTGAGCAGGCTGCCGGTGCAGAACGTGCTGCCGCCGGTCGAGTACACCGCGACCGAGCGGATCTGGTCGCGGTACGGATCGCCTTCGGGGCACATCACGTCGACGTTGCAGGAGCCGGACACGTCGCCGGCATCTTTAGGGCCCGCGCCGCTGAGTTCGCTCGCGACGCGGTTGAAGCCGCGATAGTCGTGGTTGACCGAGGTCAGCTCGAGCTGCAGCAGCTTGCGCTGTGCGTTGGGCACGACGACTTCGACGACGACATCGTCACCGGCGACGACCGGTGTCCACAATTGACCATGTTCGGCATTATCTTTTGCGCCAAAGCTGCGCACGAGCGAGCGGTCGCCGTCGGCCTTAAGGCCGGCTGGGTAGACCAGCAGGCGGCCGCCCTCGGGCATGTGATAGCGGGTGAAGCCGAGGTTGATCGAATACGCGCCGGGCGAGGTCACGCGCAAACGCCACAGGCTGGTCTGCGCGTCGAGCGCTTCCCAGGTGCCGGCCTTGTCCGGCGTGATCTGCACCGCGATAGGCGCGGCGAAGCGCGGCGGCAGGTCCTGCGCGCGACGCGTGGTGTCTTCGCGCGTCAGTGTAGCCAGGTCCACGGCCGGCATGACCTGATGTTCCACGCGCGTCAGCGGACGAAGCGTGTGATCGAACGCGGCCGGCGAGTCGGTCGCGGCGAAACTGGCACTGCAGACCAGGGCCGAGCCCAGGGCCAGGCACAGTGCGGCAAAGCGATACTGCGTCTTCATCGATATTTCTCCACACGAGGACAGGGGGAACCACGCACGGAACGGCGGAGGGGCCGCCAGCTTCGAACCAGAAGGGTTTACCGGGGACGAAACCCCGCTACTATCGGTGCTCCGCTCAATCACGTATTGATCGGTTCCGACAATCGGGGTGTCGGATCGGGCAGGAGTAGCGCAGCCGCGCTGCATGCCTACCAGCGGGAGAGTGCAATGTCCACAATTCAGCAGCGTGCCGGCGGCGGCATGTCGGACGGCATTTCCATGTCCGGTTCGATGCTGTCCATGCAGTCCGCCGCGGCGGTCGCCGAGCGCCTGTTCGACTGCGCCCAGGACACGCTGTTTTTCGTCAAGAACCTCGAGGCGCGCTATGTCGCGGTCAATCGCACGCTGGTCGACCGCTGTGGCGTGCGCAGCAAGGATGAGCTGATCGGCCGCACCGCGGACGAGCTGTTTCCTGAGCCCTACGGTTCGTTCTATTACGCCCAGGACCGTGCGGTGCTCGACGAGCGCGTCGAGATCCATGATCGCCTGCAGCGCGTGCCGCAGGCCGACGGCGGCGCGAGCTGGTGCATTTCGTATAAGTTTCCCATCCTCGAGGCCGAGAAAGTGGTCGGTCTCTGCGGCATCTGCCGCCATGTCGATCCGTCCGACGAAAGCATCAACCGCGTCGCGCGCGCGATCGACTACGTGCACCAGCACTATGGCGAGGCCGTGCGCATCGATGCGCTCGCGCGCGTGGCCGGGCTGGGCACGCGCCGGCTCGAACGCCTGGTGAAGCGCCTGTTCGACCTGACGCCGATGCAATTGCTGGCGCGCACGCGCATCGACGCCGCGGCTAAGCTGCTGGTGCGCGGCGACGACAGCGTCGCCGCGGTCGCCAGCGCCTGCGGCTACAGCGACCAGAGCGCGTTCACGCGCCAGTTCAAGGCACTGACCGGTGCCACGCCGCTGCGCTATCGCGACGAGAAGCGGCGCGGCCTCGCCGGCGCGCTGCGGCACGACTGAGCGGACGCGCCGCGTTCACGCCGTCGCAACGGCGGTGCCGCGCGGAGCTGCGTTATCATCAGCAGGTCGGGCATAGTCCCGTGGTTTCGGGCCTGATCCATGCGCCAGTTGCGAATCACGCAGACCCGATGGGCCTGCCCGGCTGCTCTGCGACCCCGCGATGCAAATCCACTGGGCAAGCGCGATGACGTGGTGCGCAGCGCCGCCTGCTCGTTGCGCACGATGCCGGGTCGCCGCACGGCGACACTCGCAGGATGTTTGCTGCTGCTGGCGGGCGCCACGGCGACCGCGCATTTCGACGCCCGCGGCGTGGTGATCCCGCTGGAGCCCGTGCAGCACATCTCGGTCGGCGGCGGGTTCACCTGTTCCGTCGTCGGGTCCGACAAGGTCTATTGCTGGGGCAACAACATCTACGGCCAGATCGGCACCGGCAGTGGTCTGGCCTCGGTCGATCCGCTGCCGATACGGGGCTTGCCCGGCACGCCCATCGAGGCGCTCAGCGCGGGCCGCGGACATGCCTGCGTGCTGACGCAGGGCGACCTGTGGTGCTGGGGCATGAACCAGTACGGCCAGCTCGGTAACGGCACGCTCGAGGACAGCCCGGAGGCGGTCCGCGTGCAGGGCGTCAACGGCACGGCGACGCGGATCGCCGCAGGTGACTACCACAGCTGTGCCGTGATCGGCGGCGCACTGAAGTGCTGGGGCAACAACTTCTACGGCCAGCTTGGCACCGGCAACGACCAGGATGCGGCCGTGCCGGTCGCGGTCGCCGCGCCGAGCGGCAGCGTCAGCCAGGTCAGTACCGGCGCCGTGCACAGCTGCGCCGTCATCGCCGGTGCGGCGTGGTGCTGGGGCGAGAATCTTTCGGGCCAGCTCGGCGACGGCAGCCCGGCCGTCGCGCGCTACACGCCGGTAGCCGTCGCGAATCTCGGCAACGCGGTCAGTGAGATCTCGGCGGCGTTGGTGCACACCTGCGCGCGTACTGGCAGCGCGCTGTATTGCTGGGGCGACAACGACTACGGCCAGCTCGGCCTCGGTGATGTGCTGCCGCGGCTCCCACCGACGCTCGTCGACGGTTTTCCGCTCGCGACGCTCGGCATCGCGACGGGCACGCTGCATACCTGTGCGCGCGGTGCCAGCGGGGTGTACTGCTGGGGCAACGGCACCTATGCCCAGACCGGCCATTACGGCAATTCGAGCGTGCCGCAAGCCGTGGTGGGCGTCGGCGCGACGCTGGAAATCTCCACCCGCAATGCACATACCTGCGTGCGCACCGCGGACGGCCGCGCGGCGTGCTGGGGGTTCAATACCAGCGGCCAGCTCGGCGACGGCTCGGCCGACCTGCGCACGTCACCCGTGGTCGTGCCCGGCAACTACGGCGCGCCGGTTGTGCTCGCTGCCGGCATCAACCACACCTGCGCCGGCGTTGCCGACGGCGTGCATTGCTGGGGCTACAACGCGGATGCCCAACTGGGCCGCGGTACGCAGACCACGAACGAATCCCTGCCGGGCCCGGCGCAAGTGATCACGCAACGGCCGGATTCCGTCGCCGCCGGCAGCGAGCATTCCTGCGCCGTGGTCGCCGGCGCCGTGCTGTGCTGGGGCGACAACGAATACGGCCAGCTCGGCGTCGGCGTCGGACCCGCGCGCTGGATGCCCACGCCGGTGCCGTCGCTCGGCAGGGAAGTCACCCAGGTCGTTTCCGGCAACCGTCACACCTGTGCGCTGCGCCTGGGCGGTGTCTGGTGCTGGGGCTTCAACGCCAACGGCGAACTCGGCAACGGCACCACGGAGGGTAGTGCGGAGCCTGTCGCGGTCAGCGGGCTGGCGAGTGGCGTGAGCTGGATCAGCGCCGGCTACAGCCACATGTGTGCGGTGCATTACGGTGCGGCGAAATGCTGGGGTCTCAATATCGACGGCCAGCTCGGCATCGGCACCGCCGAAGGCATGCGCACCGCGCCCGAAGCGGTCAGCGGGATGAGTTCCGGCGTGACGCGGATCGGCGCCGGCTACCTGCACACCTGCGCCATTCAGAACGGCGCGGCGAAATGCTGGGGTTACGACGGCTACGGGGCGCTCGGCAACGGCGTTCTCAACGACCACCGTTACGTACCGGACGAGGTCGTCGGCATGGGCAGCGGCGTGACGGACATTGCCGGCGGCGAGGATATTTCCTGCGCGATTCGCGACAACAGCGTGCTTTGCTGGGGTGCCGACTACAACGGCGACCTCGGCAACGGCGGCGCGCGCCGCAGCCTGCGCCTCGTACCGACCCTGGTGCTCGGCACCGCGGGTGTAGCGGGCGGCGGGCTCGCCATCGGCGGCACGCACGCCTGCGCCGGCATGCTCGACGGCAGCCTGCGCTGCTGGGGCGACGACTACGTCGGCGCGCTCGGTATCGGCCGTGTCGTGATTTCCACGGCGCCGCTGGAGGTCGTTCGGCAGGACCGGTTGTTTGCCGAGGGGTTTGATTGACGCTCGAGCGTATTGCGCAGGCCGGCCGTCCGACACGAACGCCCGCCGCTGCGATTACGTGCCCGCGAGCTTCTGCCTGAGCACCTCGTTGAGCTGCTGCGGATTGGCTTGGCCGCGCGTGCGTTTCATGACCTGGCCGACGAAGAACTGCAGCAGCTTCTCGTTGCCGTTGCGGTAGTCGGCGAGCTGGCCCGGATATTCGGCGAGCACCAGGTCAATCGCGGTGGCGAGCGCGCCGACGTCGGAGATTTGCTTGAGGCCGCGTGCGTCGATGACGGCATCGGCATCGCCTTCGCCGGCCCACATGGCGGCGAATACGTCCTTGGCGATCTTGCCGGAGATGATGCCTTCGCGCAGGCGGGTCAGCAGCTGCGCGAGCGCGGGTGCGGCGACCGGCGCCGCGTCGATCTCGATGCCGGCCTCGTTCAGATTGGCGGCGACTTCGCCGAGTACCCAGTTGGCGCAGAGCTTGGCCTGGCCGGGCAACTCGGCGAGCACAGCTTCGAAATAGTCGGCCGTGGCGCGATCGGCGCAGAGCTGGTCGGCGTCGGCCTCGGGCAGTCCGAGCTCGTCCACGTAGCGCTGCCGTCGCGCCTGCGGCAGCTCGGGCAGGCGCGTGCGTTCGCGCTCGATGTCGGCGGGCGCGATCGACAGCGGCGGCAGGTCGGGATCCGGAAAGTAGCGGTAGTCGTCAGCCGACTCCTTGCTGCGCATGGGCCGGGTCTGGTGGCGCGTCGGATCGTATAGCCGTGTTTCCTGCACGATCGCCTCGCCGTTCTCGAGTGCGCGGATCTGCCGTTCGATCTCGTAGTCGATCGCCTTCTCGACGAAGCGGAATGAATTGACGTTCTTGATCTCGGTGCGCGTGCCGAGCGCCGCGCCGGGACGGCGCACCGACACGTTGCAGTCGCAGCGGAACGAGCCTTCCTGCATGTTGCCGTCGCAGATGCCGAGCCAGCGCACCAGCGTGTGCACCGTGCGCATGTAAGCCACTGCCTCGGCGGCTGAATTCATCACCGGCGCGGAGACGATTTCCAGCAGCGGCGTGCCCGCGCGATTGAGATCGATGCCGGTTTCGGCATGGAATGCGTCGTGCACCGACTTGCCGGCGTCTTCCTCGAGATGCGCGCGTTCGATCTCGACATGGATCATGCGGCCGTCGTCGAGGCGTACCGCCAGCGTACCCCTGCCGACGACCGGCAGCTCGTATTGGCTGATCTGGTAGCCTTTTGGCAAATCGGGATAAAAGTAATTCTTGCGCGCGAACACCGAATGCGGCGCGACGGTCGCGCCGATCGCCAGACCGAACTGGATCGCCTTGCGCACCGCCTCGCGGTTGGCGACGGGCAGCGTGCCGGGCAGGGCGCAGTCGACCAGCGAGGCCTGGGTGTTGGGCTCGGCGCCGTACGCCGTCGCCGCGCCGGAAAACAGCTTGCTCACGGTGCTGAGCTGGGCATGGATCTCGAGGCCTATCACGGCCTGCCAGGCCGGCTCGGCGGAAACGTCTGACGCGGTGCTCATGCGGCGGGTTCCTGCAGGTGCCAGTCCGTGACGCGTTGAAGCTGGTGCGCGGCGTTGAGCAGGCGCGCCTCGGCGAATGCGGGCGCGATCAGCTGCAGGCCGACCGGCAGGCCGTCGGCGGCGAAACCCGCCGGCACCGAAATCGCCGGCAGGCCGGCGAGGTTCACGGCGACGGTGTTGACGTCGGCGGCGTACATGGCCAGCGCGTCGCCGGATTTCTCGCCGAGGCGGAACGCCGTGGTCGGAGCGGTCGGTCCGGCGATCAGGTCGACGCTGCCGAACGCACCGAGGAAATCGTTCGCGATGAGCCGGCGCACTTTCTGCGCGCGCAGGTAGTAGGCGTCGTAATAGCCGGCCGAGAGTGCGTAGGTGCCGACGAGGATGCGGCGCTGCACTTCGCTGCCGAAGCCTTCGGCGCGACTGCGGCTGTACAGCTCGTCGAGCGAGCGTGCGTCCATGCTGCGGTGGCCGTAGCGCACGCCGTCGTAGCGCGCGAGATTGCTCGACGCCTCGGCCGGCGCGATCACGTAGTAGGCCGCGATCGCGTGGTGCGCGCTGGGCAGCGTGATGTCGACGAGCTGCGCACCCTGCATCTCCAGTTCGCGCAGCGCCGCGTGCGTGCGGGCCGCCACGTCGTCGTGTACGCCGCCGCCGAAGTACTCGCGTGCGACGCCGATGCGCAGGCCGGCGAGTGGCTGTCCGAGGGCGTCGGCGGTGCGGTCGGCCGGGCGGTCGACGCTGGTCGAATCGCGCGGGTCGAAGCCGGTGATCTGGTCGAATACCGTGGCGCAGTCAGTGGCCGAGCGCGCGAGCACTCCGGCGCAGTCGAGGCTGGAGGCGTACGCGATCATGCCGTAGCGCGAGACGCGGCCGTAGGTGGGTTTGAGTCCGGTAATGCCGCAGAACGCCGCGGGCTGGCGGATGGATCCGCCGGTGTCGGTGCCGGTCGCGAACGGCACGATGCCAGCGGCGACCGCGGCGGCCGAACCGCCCGATGAGCCGCCCGGCACGCGCGCACTGCCCCAGGGATTGATCGCCGCGCCGTAGGCGCTGTTCTCGTTGGACGAGCCCATCGCGAACTCGTCCATGTTGGTCTTGCCGATGCTGACTGCGCCGGCGCGAGCGAGGCGTTCGACCACCAGTGCGTCGTAGGGCGGCACGAAGTGCTGCAGCATGCGCGAACCGCAGGTTGTCGTTATTCCCTTTGTGCAGAAAATATCTTTATGTGCAAATGGAATTCCGGCCAAGGGGTGCATCTCGCGGCCGGCGGCGCGGTCCGCGTCGACGGTCCGCGCCGCCGCCAGTGCCGCGTCCGCGTCGAGGCGGATGAAGCTGTTCAGCGCGCGCTGCGCGTCGGCACGCTGCAGCGACTGCTCGGCGAGCTGTACGGCGGAGGTGCGGCCGACGGCGAGGTCGGCGGCCAGTGCGGCGATCGATGCGGTGCTCATTCGATCACCTTCGGCACGAGAAAGTAGCCGCCCTGGGCGGAAGGGGCGAGGGCGAGCAGTTCGTCGCTGCGGTCGCCTTCGCCGACCACGTCGTCGCGTAGGCCCAGGGACTGGTCGTGTGGATGCGCGAGCGGGGCGAAATTGTCCACATTGGCGGCGGCCAGGTCGTCGAACAGGTGCAGTACGCGTTCGAGGTCCGAACGCAGGCCTTCGAGCCGGTCCTCGGCAACGGCGAGCCGGGCCAGGCGGGCGATATGACGAACCGCAGCAGGGTCGAGTGGCATGGGCGACAGGGATTGAGGTGTGAGCGGCGGAACTTAGCACGGCGCTGCAATGCACCAAAGCGCATAACCGACGGTTGCCCCGGGTCGGTCGGCCAAACCTAAAAATGCTTTTTTAACGCGACCTTACCTTGCGTCGCGGGGGTGTCGACAATAGACTGTGCGGCCTTTTCCGCCCCCCCTCTCCAGCTCTGGGCGATCATGTTCAAATTCGTTCGCGGTATGTTTTCCAACGATCTTTCGATCGACCTCGGTACAGCCAATACCCTCATCTACGTGCGTGGCCAGGGCATCGTGCTCAACGAACCCTCGGTCGTCGCCATCCGCCAGGACCGCGGTCCGGGTGGCCCGCGCAGCGTCGCGGCGGTCGGCGCCGACGCCAAGCGCATGCTCGGGCGGACGCCTGGGTCCATCGTCGCGATCCGGCCCATGAAGGACGGCGTCATCGCCGATTTCATGATGACCGAGGCGATGCTGCAGCATTTCATCAAGCAGGTGCACAAGGGCCGCATGTTGCGACCCAGTCCGCGCGTGCTGATCTGTGTACCGTGCGGCTCGACCCAGGTCGAGCGGCGTGCGATCAAGGAATCGGCCGAAGGCGCCGGTGCCCGCGACGTGTTCCTGATCGAAGAACCCATGGCCGCCGCCATCGGTGCCGGCATTCCGGTACATGAAGCGCGTGGCTCGATGGTGCTGGACATCGGCGGCGGCACCTCGGAAGTGGCTGTCATCTCGTTGAATGGCATCGTTTATTCGCAGTCCGTGCGAATCGGTGGCGACCGCTTCGACGAGTCCATCGTCAACTACGTGCGGCGCAACCACGGCACCCTGATCGGCGAGGCCACGGCCGAGCGCATCAAGCTCGAAGTCGGCTGCGCCTACCCGCAGAGCGAGGTGCGTGAGATCGAAGTCTCCGGCCGCAACCTGGCCGAAGGCGTGCCGCGCATGTTCACGATCAACTCCAACGAAGTGCTGGAAGCGCTGCACGAGCCCTTGTCGGGCATCGTCTCGGCGGTACGCAGCGCATTGGAGCAGACTCCGCCGGAGCTGTGTTCCGACGTGGCCGAGCGCGGCATCGTGCTGACCGGCGGTGGCGCGCTGCTGCGTGACCTGGATCGGCTGATCTCCGAGGAAACCGGCCTGCACGTGCAGGTTGCCGACGAGCCGCTGACCTGTGTGGCCCGCGGTGGTGGTCGTGCGCTGGAGCTGATCGATCTGCATGGGAGTGATTTCTTCGCTCCCGATTGACCCGCGGCGCCAGTTCGGGCCGTGACGCGTTTGTATCCAGCACCAGATCTCCACAACCCTGGCCAACGCAAGCGTTGGCCGCCCCCTTGACTCAAGGGGGCTCCGTTTTTGCTCCGCAGCAGCAATAGGGCGTGAGGCCATTGGGCCGTGCACCAGATCTCCACAACCCCGCCAAACGCTGCGCGTTTGGCCGCCCCCTTGACTCAAGGGGGCTCCAACAGCAAAAGCACAATTCGTTTCTCTGATTCGCGTCTTGCGCGGCGGCCGTCGAGCCGAAGCGCTATCCCTGGCTGATTCCGCATGCCGCTTGCCCGCACCGATACCAGCCCCCTGTTCGGCGCCGGAGCGTCCAGCACCTTGCGGCTGGTCGTCTATCTGGCGGCCGGTGTGGCGCTGATGGTGGCCGACTATCGCGGCCATTATCTGGCGCGCGTGCGCCAGTACGCGGCGGTCGCGGTGGAGCCGGTCTATCGGATCGCGGCGATGCCGGCGGATGCGGCGCGCACGGTGCGTCTGGCGATTGCCGACCGTCAGGCGCTGACCCAGGAAAACCAGCGCCTGCGTGAGGCGCTGCTGCTGACTCAGGCGCGCCTGAACCGGCTTGGCGCGGTCGCCGAGCAGAACACGCGCCTGAAGGAATTGCTCGACGTGCAGCATTCGCTGGGCCTGGGCGTGCAGTTGGCCAAGCTCATCGACATCGTGCTCGACCCCTATCGCCAGCGCATCACGCTCGACGCCGGCGCGCGCCAGGGTGTGGTCGTCGGGCAGGCGGTGCTCGACGCCTACGGCGTCATGGGCCAGATCAGCGAAGTGCTGCCGACCACATCGACTGCCGTGCTCATCACCGATACCAGCCACGCGCTGCCGGTCGTGATCGAGCGCACCGGCCTGCGCACCATCGCCTATGGCAGCGGCAGCAGCGACCGGCTGGACGTGCCGAACATCCCGGTCAGTGCCGACGTGAAGGCCGGCGACAAGCTGCTGACATCGGGTCTGGGCGGCAGTTTCCCGGCCGGCTTCCCGGTCGGCGAGATCGTCTCGGTCGCGGCGGAGCCCAGCGGGATGTTCGCCGTGGCGGTCGCGCGGCCCGCGGCGGCACTGGAGCGCAGCGGCGACGTATTGCTGCTGCGGCCGCTGGCCGATCCGGTCGGTCCGCCGGCGCTCAAGCCCGCGAGCGGACCGCCGGCACCGCCGCCGGACGCACTGGCACCGGCCGTTCCCGCGAATGCAAAGCCCTCCATGTCAGCGCCCGCCGCCAGCCCGGGAACCACTCCAGCAACGGCCGCAAACGCCGGATCGGGTTCCGTGCGAACCAGCCCGCCGCCCGTTGCGGCTCCGCCAGTGACCCCACCGTCGCCGGCTGCCAGGCCGCCTGCAGCCACGCCGCCGCCGGTCGACGCGCCGCCGGAACCCACGACATGAACCGGCACCGCGCGCATTTCCTGCTGTTTATCTTCAGCCTCATCGTCGCCTGCCTGCTGCAGCTGATGCCGTTGCCGGACCTGATGCTGCCGTTCCGGCCGTACTGGCTGGGCCTGATCCTGATCTACTGGGCGCTCGAGGAACCCGACCGCGTCGGCCTCGGCCGCGCCTTCGTGCTCGGCCTCGTCGGCGATGTGCTGCAGGGCGATCTGCTCGGCGACCAGGCGCTGCGCCTGGCGGCGCTGGCCTTCATCGTGCTGCGCTTCCGCTCGCGCCTGCGCTTCTTTCCGATGTGGCAGCAGTCGCTTGCGGTGTTCGCGCTGCTGCTCAACGACCGCGTGCTGAGCCTGATGGAGCGCGCGTTCACCGGCGCGCCGATGCCGCCGGCGTCGTTCTGGTACGCGCCGGTCGCCGGCATGCTGGCCTGGCCCTGGGTGTTCCTGCTGTTCGACGATCTGCGCGCGCGTCTGCGTGTGCACGAGGCATGAACCTGCGGCGTTCCAAGCTCAAGGACAGCGCGCGCGAAGTCGCGCTGTTCCAGCGCCGCGCCATCGTCGGATTCCTCATCATCGTGGTTTTCCTCGGCGTGCTGGCCGCGCGCTTCGTCCATCTGCAGGTGGTGCGCCATGACGAATTCGCCACGCGCGCCGACCAGAATCGCATCAAGCTGCGGCCGATCCCGCCGGCGCGTGGCCTGATCTTCGACCGCAACGGCACCCTGCTGGCCGACAACACCGCGGCCTTCCGGCTCGAAGTCGTTCCCGAGCAGGTCAAGGACGTCGACGCGCTGCTGGAAAACCTGCGCGACGTCGTGCCGGTGACCGACGACGACGTCAAGCGCTTCAAGGAGCAGCGCAAGGGGCGGCGGGGCTTCAACAGCCTGCCGCTGCGCTTCCGCCTGTCCGAGGACGAGGTGGCGAAGTTCGCGGTCAACCGCTGGCGCTTCCACGGTGTGGAAGTGGTGCCTTACCTCACGCGCACCTATCCGCGCGGCGCCGAATTCGGCCATGTCGTCGGCTACGTGTCGCGCATCGACGAGGCCGACCTGCGCGACCTCGACGTGACGCGCTACGCCGGCACCACCCACATCGGCAAGACCGGCATCGAGCGCTATTACGAGAAGCAGCTGCACGGCGAGCCCGGCTACGAGCGCGTCGAGGTCAACGCCGACGGACGCGTGCTGCGCGTGCTCGATTCGACGCCGCCGACGCCGGGCAGGAATCTCTACCTCAGCATCGACGTGCGCCTGCAGGAAGCGGCCGAGGCCGTGTTCGACGGCAAACCCGGTGCCGCCGTCGCGATCGACCCGCGCAACGGCGAGGTACTGGCGATGGTCAGCGTGCCGAGCTTCGACCCCAACCTGTTCGTCAACGGCATCAGCCATTTCGACTATCGGTCGCTGATCGGCTCGCCGCTGCGGCCGCTGCTGCATCGCGCGCTGGTGGGCACCTACAAGCCGGGTTCGACGATGAAGCCGTTCATGGGCATCGCCGGACTGGAGCAGGGCGTGCGCCGGCTCGACGACACGGTGCTCTCGACGGGCGAATTCCATATCCCGGGCCAGGCGCGTGGCTATCGCGACCACCGTCGCGGCGGTCACGGCCGTGTCGGTCTGGTCGAGTCGCTGGCGCAGTCGGTGAACACCTACTTCTATTCGCTCGCGCTCGACATGGGTATCGATCGCATGTCGGGCTATCTGGCGAAGTTCGGCTTCGGCGCGCGCACTGGCATCGACCTCGGCGGCGAAGGCGTCGGCGTCCTGCCGTCCAAGGACTGGAAGCGCGCAATGTTCGACAAGCCCTGGTATCCGGGCGAAACCGTCATCGCCGGCATCGGCCAGGGCTACTGGGTGGTCACGCCGGTGCAACTCGCGAACGCGACCGCGATCCTCGCCGCGCGCGGCGAGCATCATCCGATCCATCTGCTGCGCGCGACCCAGTCGGGCTTCAATGCGCCGATCGAACCGGCGGTCGTGGCAGCCGCCGAGCCGAGCTTCATCGTCAACATGGCCCATTGGGAGCGCGTGCGCGACGGCCTGGTCGCGGTCGTCGCCGGTCCCACCGGCACGGCGGCGCGCGCGTTCGCCGGCACGCCCTATACCGCCGCCGGCAAGACTGGCACGGCGCAGAACTTCTCGCGCACCGGCAACGAAGTCGACACGCGCGGGCTCAGCGATGCGCAGCGCCACCAGGCCCTGTTCGTGGCATTCGCCCCGGTGGAACAGCCGCAGATCGCGCTCGCGCTGGTGATGGAAGTCGCCGCCAGCGGTTCGCGCGACGCCGCGCCGCTGGCGCGGCAGATCCTCGACAGCTGGCTCGCGCCGCCGCCGGGTACCACGGCCAGTGCGGCGGCTCCCGGTATGCAGGCGCCTCCGGCACCGGCCGCCACAGTGCCTGCGGAACCGGCCCGATGATCGATCTGAATCTCGACCGCCTCGCCGCCGCGGCGCGCAGCCAGTTGCGCCGGCCGCGTCTGGACCTGCCGCTGCTGCTGGCGCTGGTGCTGGTCGCGATGATCGGTCTCGTCACGCTCTACAGCGCCGGCGACAAGGACGCGTCCATCGTGCTCAACCAGGGCGCGCGCTTCCTCATGGGCGGCATCGCGCTGATCGTCATGTCGCGCATTCCGCCGTCCACGTTGCGCAACTGGACGCCGTGGTTCTACGCGGTGGGCGTGGTGCTGCTGGTGCTGGTCGAGCTGGTCGGCGAGGGGCGCGGCTCCAACCGCTGGCTGGACCTGAAGTTCGTGCGCTTCCAGCCGTCGGAATTGCTCAAATTGGCCACGCCGATGATGGTCGCGTGGTACCTGCACGCGCGCACCCTGCCGCCGGACTGGCGCGACCTGTTCATGGTCACGGTCATCATCGGAATCCCGGCCGGGCTGATCGCCGAGCAGCCCGACCTCGGTACCTCGCTGCTGGTCGCCGCGAGCGGCGCCTTCGCGCTGTTCCTTTCCGGCCTGTCCTGGTGGCGCATCGCGAGCCTGCTCGGCACGGTCGCGGCCGCGGCGCCCGTCGCGTGGCATTTCCTGCACGAATACCAGCGCAACCGCGTGCGCATGTTCATGGATCCAGAGTCCGATCCGCTCGGCAACGGCTGGCACATCATCCAGTCGGAAATCGCGGTCGGCGCCGGCGGCGTGTTCGGCAAGGGCTGGCACCAGGGCAGCCAGTCGCGCCTGGAGTTTCTGCCCGAGCACACGACCGACTTCGTGTTTTCGGTGTTCAGCGAGGAGTTCGGCCTCATCGGCGTGCTGCTGCTGATCTCGCTGTATGTGTTCATCATCGGCCGCAGCCTGTGGATCGCGGCCAATGCCAAGGACACCTATTCGCGCCTGCTCGCCGGCTCGATCGGCATGTCCTTCTTCGTCTACGTCATGGTCAACGGCGGCATGATCACGGGCCTGTTGCCCGTGGTCGGCGTGCCGCTGCCGCTGGTGAGCTACGGCGGCACCTCCGCGGTCAGCCTGCTGACCGGCTTCGGCGTGCTCATGTCGATCCACGCGCATCGCAAGCTGGTGCGCTGAGCGGATGCTCTGCGCGGGCCCGCCGGGCGGGCGCACGACCGCGACGCCACTGAGAGATATCCAGCGCAGAGGGCACTGATGTCGTGCCGGTTGAACGGCGTATGTGGATAATGCTTGGAATTCCATAGTTCATGCAGAGTGCGCACCGGCGCCGGCATGACGGCTGCATCGCCGTTGCCGTCAGGCGTTCGCTCGGGTGGGTTGCATCGATTCCGGTTTTTGTCGATCCCGGTTTTCTTCGAGCTCAGGAGCTACGGTCATGTCGAATCACGCGCTGTTCGTGTTGCGTTCCCTGGCCGCCGCGACTGATGCGGATGTCACCCATGCCTATTTGCCCAACCAGTTGCGCTTCGCGCTCGAGCTGCCGCCCGACGGCCAGTCCGCCGCCGCCCGTGCGCAGGCGCTGCGCGGGCCGCTGACCGCGCTGCTGGAGTCGCCGCGATTCCTGCTGGAGCCCCTGTTCAGCGACGACGACCCGAACGAATCGGTGTTCCTCGTGCTGGCCTTCCCGGGTGTGGAGCGCACGGTGCCGCCGGAAATGCTGTTCGCCATGGCCGAGGAACTGCGCATCGCGCTGCACCTGACCTCGTGCGAGCCGGATCTGGGCGCCGACGTGTTCGTCGATCCCGAGCCGCAGCGGCTGGGTACCACGGAATCCGCCGTCGTCGACGCGATGTGCTGGGTCGCCGGCGATGCGCCGGCGAACAAGCGCTGGGCGCTGGATAACCTGCGTGTGCCGCAGGCCTGGGCGATATCGCCGCTCATGGGCAGCGGCATCAAAGTGGCGCAGCCGGATACCGGCATCACCGACCACCCGGAGATCCAGGACGCGAACCTGCGCCTGGCCGACGCGCTGAACATCCTCGAAGGCGGCACGAATCCGCTAGATCCGCTGCACCGCAGCGCGGCCAATCCCGGCCACGGCACGGCGACCGGCAGCGTCCTGGCCTCGGGCATGAACGGCCAGATCGTCGGCGCCGCGCCGAACGCGGAGCTGATTCCGATACGCTGCCTCGACGACGTCAAGGTGTTCGACGGCACGCCCGTGGCCAAGGCCATCGAGCATGCGCGCAAGGTCGGTGCCGACGTCATATCGATGAGCCTGGGCGGCACGCCCAGCCGGTCGGTCCACAAGGCCATCCGCAAGGCGGTCGACGCGGACATGATCGTCGTCGCGGCTGCCGGCAACTGCGTGGGCCTGGTCGTCTGGCCGGCACAGTACGACGACGTGATCGCGGTCGGCGGCACCAATATCCAGGACCAGAAGTGGAAAGGTTCCAGCAGCGGCGGCGCGGTCGCGATTTCGGCACCGGCCGAGCTGGTATGGCGGGCCGAGCGCAAGAGCGCGGCCGATCCGCCGGCGCAAGTCTCCGGAGGGCAGGGCACGTCGTTCGCGACGGCGCTGACGGCCGGTGTCGCCGCGCTGTGGCTCGCGCATTTCGGCCGGGCGGCCGTGCAGGCCCAGGCCCGCGCACGCAACGTGCGCGTACAGGAACTGTTCCGCGCCGCGTTGCGCCAGACGGCGCGGCGTCCGGCCGACTGGATCAGCGGTAAGCTCGGCGCCGGTATCGTCGATGCGGCCGCACTGCTGACACTGCCACTGGCGCAGATCGCCGTCGGCAGCCGGCCGCGCGCGAGCGACGCGGAAGCCTTTGGCCAGGTGCTGGAGGCGGCGCAGGGCCCGGGCACGGCCGACCCGGTTTTCGACTGGGCGGCGCACGGCCTCGAAGTGGCCAGCCTCGTGCTGGCCGATGCCAAGAGCGGTCGAGACCTCAGCGCCGGCCGGCGCGAAGCGCGCGCTTTTGACCGGGAAGCCTCGGAAGGACTCATCGAAGCGGCGCAGGTGTCGACCGACTCGCGCCTGGCCGCACTCGCGCTGCGCGCGCGCCGTCCGGCGCGCCAGCCACCGCCGCCGCCGCCGGCCGACCCGAGCAGCAACGAACGGTTGATCCGCAAGCTCGGCAGCCAGCCTGGCGGCGTGGCGCTGTCGCTGGAGTCGGCGCAGAACAACCTGGCACCCAGAGGGCGCGATGCGCTGATGGAGTCCGTGCAGCGGCGCGTGGATCCGGTGCAGCGCAGTGGCGCGGCGGCGGAAATCGGCCAGATCGCCGCGGGCATCGATCAGTTGCACGCGCGCGGCAGCGCCGCGACCTTGTCGCTGGCGCAGCGCGTCGGTCTGGAAGCCCTCGTCAAGCTGACCGAGCGCCCGGCCTTGACTATCGTCGATCGCGACGGCGCGCAGACGCTGGAGCTCGACCTGCGCAATCCGACGGCCGATCAGCTCGCGGACCTCGGCGAATTCCAGGGTCTGCTGCTGCTGGCGCTGGCGGACATCGAGACGCGCATGGTCTCGGTCGGCCGCATCGACGCCGACGGCGCGCACTCGGGCACGGGTTTCGTCGTCGCGCCGGATCTGGTCATGACGAATCGCCACGTCGCCGAAACCCTCGCCGCGCCGGTGCCGCGCGCGACCAATCCCGACCGCTGGCTGCTCACGCGCGAGGCGAGCATCGATTTCTCGCCGCTCGCGAACGATCCGGCGCGACGCTTCCGCGTCAGCGAGGTGGTGTTCGCCGGGCCGGATCCGATCCTCGGCCATCGCTTCGATGCGGCGCATCTCGACCTGGCCCTGCTGCGCGTGGAAACCTCCAACGCGGCCGGACGCGCGCTGCCGCCGCTGCTGCCGTTGTCGCAGGCGGTGCTCGGACTGCAGGAACCCAACCTTATCGTCTGCGGCTATCCGGCCGCGCCGCAGTCGTTTCCGACCACGCCCGACGGCCGCGTGCGCATGGACGTGGTCGAACGGCTGCGCGCGATCTTCGGCCTGCGCTACGGGCGCAAGTACCTCAGCCCCGGACGCATCGAACAAACCGCCGGCCCGATCTCCTTCGATCATGACGCCACGACCTTGCCCGGCAATTCGGGGTCCTGCGTGATGCGGCTGAGCGACGGCATTCCGGTCTGCGGCCTGCATTTCGCCGGGCTGTGGCTGGAATCCAACTACGCCCATTCGCTGCTGGCCGTGCGTGACGGCGGTACGGCACCGCTGCTGGCCGGCCTGACCTGGGTTTGAACGCGTCTGCCGACAGCGTGCTCGCGGTTGCGCTGGCCGAACAGGTCGGTGCGACACGGGCGCTGTTCGCGCAGGTCTTCGACCGGGTCGCGCGGCGTTGCGGAGACGCCGACTACATCGACTTCAAGCTCGCGGCGCTGGGCCACGCGCAGGCCGTGGCTGCGTATGCCGCGGCGTTTGCGCTGGCGCTGGAACGCGGCTGGTGCGTGGAGCTCGTGACCCATGCAATCGAAGCGCAGGTTCTACCGCCGCAGGCGCTGCAACTGATCGCGCCGCGGTTCACGCCGCAGGATGCGGCGGCGGGGGCGTTCCAGCCCGAAGGACTGCATCCGCGCATGATGCCGTGGCTCAACGCGGCCACCTTCACCGGCGGCCTGCTGCGCGGGCTGCGCCGGGTCTGCGAGGTGCGCGCCGGCGGCGCGCGCGGCAGCGGCTTCCTCGTCGGGCCGCAGACCGTGCTGACGAACTGGCACGTGGTGCAGGGGCTGATGGATCCGGCCACGGGCAAAGCCAAGCCGGACTCGGCCGCGCAACTGGTCTGTCGGTTCGATTTTCTCGACGGTGGCAGCGGCGAGGATCAGGTCGCCGTCGACGACTGGCTCGTGGACTGGAGCCCGATGCCGCTGGGCGAACTCGACGTCACCAGCGCGGGGAACTACGCCGACATGACCGCGCACCGGCCGCACCAACTGGATTTCGCCGTGCTGCGACTGCACGGAGCGCCGGGACGCGCGCGCAGCTGGTACGCACTCAAGGACGCGGCAGCCGTCCCGCTTGGCGCGCATGAATTCCTGTTCGTGCTACAGCACCCGAGCCAGTTCGCCCAGTGCATCGGCGTCACCGACGAGATTACGCTCGCGGCCAACGGCGAAGTGCGGCACATGGCACCGACGACCGCGGGCTCGTCCGGCGGCCTGTGCCTGGACAAGAGCGGCAATCTCATCGCGCTGCACCGGGGCAAGCTCAGCGAGGCCAATGGCACGCTCAAGCACAATCTCGCGGTCGCGGCGCGCGAGATCGCCGCGGTCGCCCCGCACAGCGACAGCGTGGACGCGGCGACCGACACGGTCTGGCGGCTGTCGCGCGGCACGCACCCGGTGCTCGGGCGTGAACAGACCAGCCGTCAGCTCGGCCAGATGCTCACGCCGCAGGCGGCCAAGCCCATCCTGATCGTGCGCGGTCCGGACCTGTGCGGCAAAAGCTTCACGAGCCAGATCATCGAAGACCGGCTCGGCTTCATCGCGCCGTGGCTCGTGAACTTCGCCGCCGCCGAACTGCCGCTCGGCGCACGCGATTTTGCCACCGTGATTCTCGAGCGCGCCGGCGTCGCCGCGGCAAAACGACAAACCCTGCCGTCGCCCGACGACGGCGCGAGCACCGATATCGCCTGGGTGCGCGATCATCTGTTCCCGGCCTTCCGCGCCGTGGTCAGTGAAGCGGCGCTGGCGCGCGATCCGGCTCACGGCCGCTTGCTCTGGCTCGTGATCGATCAGCTCAACAAGTCGAGCCTTCCGGCGACAGGCTCGCGCCAGTTTCTCGACACGCTGTACCAGCAGATCCGCTCGACACCGGAAATCCGTGTCGTCCTGCTCGGCCTAGACGGCGCGCTGCCGGCCGGCGATCCGGCGGCGGCGGCGGAAGAAGAACTGCCCAATCCGGCGTTTCTCGACGCGGCCGCGCTGGAACGCTATCTCGCCTGCCTGCTGACCGATTGCAAGATTTCTCCCGACCGCAACGAGATCGTGCGCCTGGCGCGGCTGGTCCTGCACAGCGTGCGCACCGACAGCGGTGCGAATGGCGATCTGCTGGTGCGGCTCAGCCAGTACCTGACCGGACCGCTGCGGCGCGCCGCCAATGAATGGACCCGGAAGCCGGGCTCATGAGCACACACGACGACGCGGTGCGGGCCGTTCTGGCGCAGGCCGCGGTCTGCGAGAGCTTCGATGCGCAGGCGCTGGTAGCGACGATCGCGGATCCATCGCAGCGGCGCACGGCGCTGCAGCAGCTGGCGCGCGATGCGATCGAGATCGAGCACGACGGCGCGTTCCGCTGGACCCTGCAGCAGCCGGCGCGCCAGCGCGTGCTCGTGGAACTGTCGGAAGCGGAGTTCGAACGCGCGCTCGCGGCCCAGTCGCAGGACGCACTCGCGCGCCAGATCGCGGCGATTCTCGGCAAGGCCAAAGTCACCTCGGGCAACGGCGCTGTGCGTTACCGCGCGCTGGAGTTGCTGCGGCTCGCACAGACCCAGGGCGCCGCGATCGCGCGCCAGGATCTGGGCCAGCAGGCGCGCCGGTCGCGCGCAGACCTGAATCGGCAATCGGCGACGGCGTCGCTGCAGAACACCTTGCGCAGCCCGCTGCGCGGTCGCGGCGGCGAACTGCGCCTGCTGCAGGAATTCACGCGCGCCGGGGCCCGTGCGATCGAGGCGCAGTACGCGCCGCTGACCGGTGCGATCCTGCATCGGGCCAACCTCGCCCAGCGGCGCTGGCCCGACGTGCCGGCGCTGCTGCTCAGCGGCGGCGGCGGCGTGGGCAAATCCGCGCTGATATCCGAACTCATCCGCAAGCTGCGCGGGCCGCGCTGGGATGGGCGCGTCGTCGTGCATTTCGATTTCGACGAACCCGCGCTCAAGGCCGGTGACCAGGGCGCGATGCTGCTGGAAGCCGCGCGCCAGATCGCGTTGGCGCGGCCGGCGCTCGATGAAGCGCTGTCCGCATCGCGCGCTAACTTGCGTCGCAGCCTGCTCGAGATCGAGCGCAGCCCGAGCGGCGCCTATGAACGCCTGAAATTTGCGATCACGGTGGAATTGTCGAGCTGGAAGCCGCTGCTCGCCGCCCACGGGATCCACGACCTGGTGCTGGTGCTCGATACGCTGGAAGAAGTCACCGTCGTGGATTTCGCGCGGCTCGATGCGCTGTTCGGCTGGCTCGATACCTTGCGTGTCGACAGCGGTCTGCAGCGCGTGCAGGTGATCGGTAGCGGCCGCGCGCTCGTGCCCGACGGGTCGCGTCCGCGCCTGTGGCCGTATTTCCTCGCCGAACTCGCGCTCGGCGATCTCGGCGCTCGCGCCGCGCGTGCGATGCTGCGAGACCGGCTCCTGCGCGAAAAGCTCGACCAGCATGTGGAGCAGGTCTGGCGCTGCGTCGAGGTCTTCGGCAGCAATCCGCTGGTGCTCAGCATCCTGGCGCGCTACTGCGCTGACAACGATGTCGCGGCGCTGATCGCGCTGCTGGACCAGGCGAGGTCGGACGACGGGCTGGCGCGGTTCGGCGATGCGGCGCAACGGTTTCTGTACGGCCGCATCCTCGAGCGCGTGCGCGACGCGGATATCAAACCGCTGGCCAACCCCGGGCTCGTGCTGCGCCGGGTGACGCCGACGCTGATTCAAGAAGTGCTGGCCGGTCCCTGCGGACTCGGCGCGATCGACACGGCACACGCGCAGGCACTGCTGCAGAAACTGCAGCGACTGGCCTGGCTGGTCACGCCTGACGGCGACGGCCTGCGCCATCGCCGCGACGTGCGCCGGCAGATGCTGGGGCTGATCCTCGACCGCGAAGGGCCGCGCGCGGTCGCGGTCAACCAAGCCGCCGCGCGCTGGTATGCGAAACAGGCCAATGCGTCCGATGCGTCCGGCCCGCGCGACGCGGCGTTGCTCGAGAGCTGGTACCACCGCGGGCTGCTCGGCGAAATCGCGAGCGACAACGAGGCCGACCTGCGCGCGCTCGGCGATCATCTTGGTGAGGATGTCGAGGATCTGCCGGTGCCGGTGCGCGCCGTCGTCAAGCTGGCCAGCGGCCGCACGCTGACGCTGGTTGAGCAAGAAGCGCTGCCAGAGAGGCAGCGCGCCGCCTTCGCGACGCAGCAGTCGCGCCGATTGCGCGTGGAAGGTCTCGACAGTGCGGCGCTGGACAAGGTCAGTTTGCAGTCTGCCGAAAGGACGACGCAACAATCGTTGCGAGAACAAGAATTGACCAGCGAGAGTGCCGCGACTTCATCTTCTGGTGCTGAGACGTCATCCGACGAGCTTGTCCCGATAGTTGGTGCCGGCGACACATCACCCGACTCAGAACTCGTCAAGGCGCTATTCGCGAATGGAAAGTTCGAACAAGTCGCGGCCTTTCTGCCCAAATTACTTGTTGAGTACTGGCAGCGCGTTCAGCTTGTGGGCTCGATCGAGGGAAAACTGGCCAATTTGCCCGTTTACTTAGCCGCAATCGCCGCTCGCGCATTCTCATCCTCGTCGGTTAATTGGTCGACGTTAATTGGTGAACCGACATTTCGCGTCGACGACATTGCCCTATATCACGGTCCGTTTGCCGAGGTTCTTTCGATCGAGATGTTGCTGGCTCCCGTATCGAAGCGACAGGCGCTGCTAGACGATCTTCGTATAGATGCTGGAGACCTCCGTTATGCACGATTGCCGCATGAAGGGTTGCAAGGGAGTGCGGAATGGCAGCTGATGTTCGTATGGGCAATGACCGACAGATTCTCAGCGAACCTGCGGCTCTCGACACTTCCATTTCTTCATCCCGATTTCGTGGACCTGATGTACCAGATTGAGACTTCAGGCACAGGGTCTTATCGACCGGAGGAAGTGAATGCCCATTGGAAACAAACGGCAGCTTTTGATTCACGGACAAGAGGTTGGCGCGACGTCGCCGCTTTGAAGTCGCTCGCGTCGAGTGGTGATCACGGACTGGCAGAACGCGAAATCGATCTGGATAGCATCAATCTTTCTGCAGTCGCTCGAATCGCAGACCGCGCTCATGGTTTGATTCTGTCCATTGACCTCAGTGGCGCGTGCGGTAGTGGTTTCATCCCGATAGGTCTAGTCCCAGAGTTTTATGCGCCAATCCGCACGGCGTTCCAGGGCGAGCTGCAGCCGCCGGAGATCGCGCGACTCGTTGACCAAGTCGCGGGGCCGTTTCGCACCTGGCCCTCGGAACTCGCGCCGCTCCAGTTCGAGGAGGCCGGGACCGACCGCAGCAACGAGCTACTGCCGATCCTGCTGACGATCGCCGACTATCACGGTTGCCTCGGTACCCTCGTGCGTGCGGCAGCCAAGGCGCGACCGGATGCGTACCGCATCGGCCGCGTCGCACAGCTGTTTGACGCATTTGAAGCAGCCTGGGCGCTCTGACAGCCGAGTCAGCCCGGCACCAGACAGCCCCAACACATCGGCGTAGCATCGCAACCAGCCACAGGGAGGCTGTTCGGACATGGCCAATGCCCGCACCCGTTACGACACCATCGCCGAGTTCATGACGCGGCAGCACGATGCGACCGCGACCAGCCTGTACGGCAAGCCGGCGGTGCAGGTCAACGGCACACCGTTTCTGTTCTACATGCTGCCCGGCATGGCGTTTCGCCTGCAGGGACGCGCGCGCGAGCAGGCGCTCGCGCTGCCGGGCGCGACGGCCTGGGCGCCGCTGGGCGTGCCCGGCGAACGCAGTCCGTGGGTGCTGGTGCCGATCGCGAGTTTCCTGCGCTGGGACCGCCTCGCCATCGAGGCCCTGCGCTATGCGCAGGAAGGCAAGGTCAACACGCCCCGGGCCGAGCCGCTGCAAGGTCCGCCCGAGCCGCCGCCCGCGGCGCAGCGCTGGCGCGACAACATAAAGTCGCTGTGGGAGAAGGCGTCGACGTTCCGTCTGACGCGGTAGCGTTCCCCCTGATGCAGTAGCGCGGGTGCGAGTGGCGTGGCGCGACGGTCGTGGCCCGTGTAGCCGGTGTGTTCAGACCCGCGTGTCCAAATCCGCGTGCAAACAGGGTTCCAGTTCTCCGAGGCGGCGATCGGCCGTCGACAGGAGAACGTCAATGCCCTTCCGAATCCTGCTTGCGGGCCTGCTGCTCGCGCTGGCTGCGCCGGCCCAGGCCCTGATCTACAGCGTGGGGTCGGCCACCTCGTGCACGCATACCAGCATCGCCGCGGCGCTCGCCGCGGCCGAGGCACATGCGGGCGCCGATACGGTGCGCATCACACGCCAGCTCAGCTACAGCCAACAGGCGATTGCGTTCACGACCAGCCAGGACCTGACCGTCACCGGCGGCTTCGCTTCCTGCGCTGCGGCCGAGGACGGCATCAACACCGAACTCGACGGCGCAGGCGGCGCCGCGGCGCCGGTGCTCACCATCAGCGTCGGCACCAACGGCATCGTGCGCCTGCGCAAGCTCACCATCACCGGCGGCGACGTGACCGGCACGGGCCGCGGCGGCGGCATCCGCTTCCAGGGCAACGGCATCCTCGACATCGGCGATTCGACCGTGTCGAACAATCGCGCCGGCTACGGCGGCGGCATCGCGGCGCTGGGCACCGGCGAGAGCGCCGAGCTGGTCCTGCGCGCCAATACCTACGTGACGTTCAATACCGCGGCCTACAACGGCGGCGGGCTCGTGCTCGAAGACCTCGAGACCACGATCGAGGATGATTTCACCTGGATCCTGCAGAACACGGCCGAAAGCGTCAGCGGCAGCGGTGGCTATGGCGGTGGCATCGACATCCGGTCCTGCGATCGCGATTCGATCCTGTACCTGGGCAGTCCCGGCGTCGGCGGCTCGGGCGTGGTGTCGGGAAATACGGCCCGCTACGGCGGTGGCATCGCGGTGGAAGGGACCTGCGACAACAGCGCGGAACACGGCGCGCAACTGCGCATGTACTCGACCCATGCGACCCGGCTGACCCGGATCTCCGACAACGTCGCCACCGTGCAGGGCGGCGGCCTCTACGCGAAGTTGTCGGGCAGCTCCGAGGACTACAACCCCGCTAACGTCTACGCGTCAAATGCCTCGCTCACCGGCAACCAGGCGCCCGAGGGCGCGGCGATACAGCTGGCCAACGACGGCACCTTCGGTTCGTTCGCATACTTCAACCAGCCGTCTTCGGTTCCTGGATCGGTGTCGTTTCCTGCATCGGCGCTGCCGTGCAGCGTCGGGGCGCCCTGCGGCCGCATCAGCGACAACCTCAGCCCCGGCGGACGCGTGATCGGCGGCACGGGCGGCAACGTCCTGTACCTCTCGCGCATGGCATTGTCGGGCAACCGCGGCAGCGAGCTGGTCCGTCTCGAGCAAGCCACCATTGATGACGCGCTGATCACCGACAACGAAACCAGTGCGCGCCTGATCGAGGCGGCCAGATTCACGATGCGCGACTCGACCATCGCCGGCAACACGATAGGTGCCGCGCATACGCTCGCCGTCAGCGGGTTCACACAACTGGAGTACCTGATCCACTGGCAGCCCGGCAAGACCACGCTGACCTATGGCGTGAATCCCGATCCCACGCGCGTGCACGACATCATCAGCAGCGAAATCGGTTCGCTGGTGCATCTGTCGAATCCGAACATCTTCCTGGCCGACCCGCGCTTCGTCGATCCGGCCAACGGCGACTATTCGCTGAGCGCCGCGTCGCCGGCCGTGGATTTCACGCTGCGCCAGCCCCTCAACGACGCCAACCAGGATCTCTACAGCCGCAACCGCAGCATCGATCTCGTCCAGGTGCCCGACCGCAATGGCCCCCGCGACATCGGCGCGCTGGAACGCCAGTCCCTGCAGCCGCTCGTGCAGAACAGCATGTTCCTCACCGACCTGCGCAACTGGGTACCGAACGAGGCGAGCACCAGTGCCTGGGATGGGACCGAGAACGGCGACAGCGGCGGTTCCCTGCGACTGAGCCAGTCCAATACCGTGGCGGGCCAGGTCGTGCGTCCGTATACGCAGTGCGTCAACGTGCCGGGTCCGGGCGTCTACCGCATCAGCGCGTTGGGCCGCTCGGCCGGCTTTCTCGCCGGCCAGCGCGACGCCGTGCGGCTACGCTGGGAATACCGCCGCTACGGCAACTACGTCGAGGGCTGCCACGGCACACCGACGCCGGATCGCAGCGGCGAAATCCTCATCACCACCGGCACGAGCTGGGTGCGCGGCAGCGACCTCATCGTGATTCCGGCGAACGAATGGACACGCTTCACGTCGATCCTCTTCGTTCCGGAAGTGATGGAACGCGGACTCGACAGCGGTTCCGGCCTCGGCACGCTGGGCTGGATCGACGCCGTCAGGCTGGAGCCGGCCGACGAGATCTTCGCCGACGATTTCCAGGGTGCCGTTTCGTGACCGGAAACCCCCGACAGGCGAGCTCGCCGGCGCGCGGAAATGCGTCGGCGCGCCGCGAATCGCTGCGCGCGTTGACTAGACTCGTGCGAAAGCCGAGGACGCGCCATGATGCCGAATTCATCTGTGCCAGCCGCGCCGCGCGACGAAGCGCCGGAGGCCTGGTTCGAAGCCGTCTACGACCGGCTCAAGGAACTCGCGCACCGCGAGCTGTCGCGCGGTTCGCGCGGCACGCTGGATACGACGGCGCTGGTGCACGAGCTGTATCTGCGCATGAATGTGCGCGAGGAACTGACCTTCGAGCAGGCAGGCCAGTTCTTCGTGTACGCCTCGCGCGCGATGCGTCACCTGCTGATCAACCGCGCGCGCGACCGCGTGCGCCAGAAGGCTGGCGGCGACTGGGTGCGCATCACGCTTTCCGCCGCAGGCGATCTGCCTGCGGCGGTCGAGAGCGCGGAGCAGGCGCTGGCGATCGAAGAAGCGCTGGAGCGACTCGAACAGGAGGACGCCCGCGCGGCGCGCGTGTTCGAGCTGCGCTATTTCGCCGGGCTGGATGCCGGGCAGATCGCGCAGATCCTCGGCGTGACGCGGCGCACGGCCGACCGCGACTGGCGCTACGCGCGCGCGTTCCTGCTCACGACACTGACATGATTCGCGTGCGGCACAGGACCGCGGCATTGCTGCGACGTAGTGTCCCGCGCGCATGAACCGCCCGCACCTGCGCGAACTGTTCGACGCCGCGCTCGATCTCGCCGCGGACGAGCGTGCGGCATGGCTCGTGCGGCAGTGCCCGGACGCCGCGCTGCGCGCCGAAGTCGAGAGGCTGCTCGCGGCCGACGCGGCACAATCGGCGCATGTGATCGACGGCCGCGTCGAGCAACTGCTGGACGCAGTCGGTGAGATTGCCGCGCCGATGCCGCCGGCAGGCACGCGCATCGGCGGTTTCCTGTTGCACGAAAAGCTCGGCGAAGGTGGCTCGTCGGTCGTGTTCCGCGCCAGCCGCGAACAGGCCGGCGTGACCCAGTTCGTGGCACTGAAAGTATTGCGCAGGAATCTGTATACGGTCGACGAGCAGCGCCGCTTCCGCGACGAGCGTCGTGCACTGAGTCAGCTGCAGCATCCCGGCATCGCGCGTCTGGTCGAAGGCGGCATCACCGAGGCCGGGACGCCCTACATTGCGCTGGAACTGATCGAAGGCGAGCCGCTGCTCGACCACGTGCGGCGCGCACAGCTCGATCTGGCGGCGCGCCTGCGCCTGTTCGTCGGCGTCTGCCGGGCGGTCGATGCGGCCCATCACGCCCTGATCGTGCATCGTGATCTGAAGCCGTCGAATGTGCTCGTCACGCCGCAAGGACAGGTCAAGCTGCTCGATTTCGGCATTGCCAAGCTGCTGGACGCCGAGGCCGGGATCGATTCCACCCACACCGCGCAGGCGCCGATGACACCGGCCTACGCCGCGCCCGAGCAATTCCAGCGCGGCCAGATCACCACGGCGACCGACGTGTATTCGCTTGGCGTGATGCTCGGTGAACTGATCACGGGTCAGCGGCGCGAGGCCGGCGATTCGCGCACGCCCTCGTCGCAACTCGAGGACACGGCCGTGCCCGGCGCGCTGCCGGCACCGCCGGTGCGCATGCGCCGGATGCTGCGCGGCGATCTCGACAATATCGTGCTGCAGGCCAGTGCGGAGGAACCGCGGCGGCGTTACGCGAGTGCCGGCGCGCTGGCCGACGATATCGAGCGTCACCTGCGCGACCAGCCGGTCAGCGCGCATCCGCCGTCACGCTGGTATCGCGCCAGCAAGTTCGTCCGGCGTCATCGCGGCGGCGTCGTCACGTCCGCGGCGCTGCTGATTGCCGTCGCTGCCGCGCTCGGTATTGCACTGTGGCAGGGGCGTATCGCGCGGCATTCGGCGCAGCGCGCCAACGCGATGCGCGATTTCATGGTGGAGGCTTTCGCCGAAGCCAAGCCCGGCGCACCGCGCGACGGCGCGCCGCGCATCACCGACGTCGTGAGCCAGGCCATCGCCAAGGCTCGCGCCGACGGCGCGATGAATCGCGCCGTGCGTACTGAACTGATCGCGCAGCTCGGTGCGGTGCTGCTGGCGCAGGCTGACATCACGGGTGCGCGCGAGGTCCTGCAGTGGAACTACGACGAAGCGCGCGCGCGGTTCGGCGACGACGATGCGCTGGTGCTGGAAGCGGGAACGCCGCTGAGCGAGGCGCTGGTGCTCGCGGGTGACTATTCCGCCGCACGCGTGCTCGTCGACACGCTGCTCGCACGCGTGCCGGCGGCGGACAAGAAACGCGCCGCCGAACTGCGTCAGCGTTCGGCGCATCTGGCCAACCGTGGCGGCGACTATCGACGCGCGCTCGCGGAAGCCGGCGTCGCGCTCGACCTGGCACGTGCGTCGGGCAACCGGCAATCGCTGCAGCAGGCGATGATCTACCTGGCCAATCAGCAGCTGGCCGTAGGCGATATCGCGGCCGCGACGGCGATGCTGGAAGAATCCGTCGCCTTGGTCGAACGGGAGTTCGGCCCCGTCCATCTCAAGATGGCCGAGACGCGCGCGCTGTTGTCGCGAGCCTATCGGCGCGGCGGCGACCTGGCGCGTGCGGAAACCCAGATCCGCAGCGCGCTCGCGATCGTCGACGCCGTGCTGCCGCCCGACCACGCCGATCGTGCCTACTACCTGAATGCGCTGACCCTGCTGCTGATCCGGCAACGCGACTTCGAGGGCGCGCTCGCTGCCGCGAGCGAAGGGCTGCGCATCAATCGCGCGGCAGTCGGCGACACTCACACGGATGTCGGCAACGATCTCAACTCCGTCGGGGCGCTGCACGCCATGCTCGGCGACTACGCCGCCGCAGTCCCGCCGCTGCGCGAGTCGACGCGACTGGCCGAAGAATCCCTGGGCAGTCCACACGTGGAAACCGCGCTGACCCGGACCAACTATGGCGACGCGCTGGCGCGATCCGGCGAGGTGAGCCGCGGCGAAGCCGAAATCCGCGCTGCGCTGGCTCAATACGAAGCGCTGCCGCAACGCGATTTCGAACAGGAAGCCAAGGCCTGGGAAAAGCTCGCGCGGCTGCGCCTGGAGCGTGGTGAGCCAGTAACCGCGCTGGAGCTGTTGACCTGGCTCGACGCCGCATTGACCAACGTTGCCGCGGCGTCGGCGTACTGGGACGGCCGCGCGGCCGCACTGCGCGCGAACGCCGTGCTGTTGCAAGGCGATACGGCCGCAGCCATCGCTCTGCTCGACACGGCAGCGCTGGCCCAGTCGCGCTCGAACGATCCGCATGTTGAACTGGCCACCGAAATCGCACTGCTGCGCGCCGTGGCGGCGAAGCGATCGGGCCGCGCCGATGCCGCGCAGCGACGCGACGACGCGCTGCAGCGACTGGAGCAGTTGCGCCATGCGCCGGCGCAGCTGCGCGCCTGGGGTCGGGAGCTCGGGGATGCCGCGGCGGCGCAACCCTGAACCCAGTGCCGACACGACCCGGCGGCCGTACATAACCCACGCGGAGGCTGAGCTGAACCGTGACTGCGGCGCGGGTTTGGCTCCGCGATACGCATGCTAACCTAGCGCCTGTTTGCCCAGATGCTGGCCAGGCGCTATCGATGTCCGTGTTTTTCCGTGTTGTTTCCGCCTTCGCGGCTCCGCTGCTCGCCGTTTCCGTCGCTTTTGCCGAGGATGCGCCGGCCGCGCCCACCCAGGCCCAGCAGGTCTTCGCCGCCGACCAGGCGCGCGACTTCGGCCTCGACGCCGATGCGGTCCTGGCGATACTCGCCAAGGCCGAATACCAGCAGAGCATCATCGACGCGATCTCGCGTCCGGCCGAGGCGACCAAGCCCTGGAAGGACTATCGGCCGATCTTCATCACCGACCTGCGCCGCGACGGCGGCATCGCGTTCTACCGCGACAACCGCGAACTCATCGACAAGGTCGCGGCGGAATTCCAGGTGCCGCCGTCGATCATCGTCGCCATCATCGGCGTGGAAACCAGCTACGGAAAGATCACCGGCAAGTATCGTGTACTCGACGCGCTGAGCACGCTGGCCTTCCACTATCCGCCGCGCGAGAAATTCTTCCGCGAGCAACTGTCGCAGCTGCTGCGTCTCAACGACGGCCATCTGGCTTATCCGATCGAGGAACTACGCGGCTCCTATGCCGGCGCCATGGGCTGGGGACAGTTCATGCCGACCTCGATCGCGAAATTCGCGCGCGACTACGACGGCGACACGCGCATCGACCTGTGGAATTCGCGGGCCGACATCGTCGCCAGCATTGCGAGCTATTTCCAGGGCCACGGCTGGGAGCAGGGCGGTCCGGTCGCGGTGCGCGTGCGGCCTGCGGACGGGGCGCGGGACATCACGCCGGCCAACAGCGAGCCGGTTTATCCGCTGGAACAGCTGATCGCCTGGGGCTATGCGCCCGAGGAACACTTCGACCCGCAGCGTCCGGCGACACTGCTCAAACTCGAAGGCGACGAAGGCACCGAATTCTGGGTCACGTTCCAGAACTTCCATGTGATCACGCGCTACAACCGCAGCCCCATGTACGCGATGGCGGTCAAGCAGCTCGCCGAGGCGATTGCCGCCGGCGTCGAGGGCACCGGTCCGTGAAGCGGGCGCTGGTGCTGCTGGCGCTCGCGCTGCTGGCTGGCTGCGGCGGCAAGAAAACGCATCGGCCTGCGCCGCCGACCACGCAGCGCCCGCCGGTAGCCACCGCGCAGCCACAACCTGCACCCGCGGCGCCCGAGACCAGCCTCAGCCAGGCCGAACGCTATCGCCAGGCCCAGGACGATGGTCCTCGCGAGGCGCTCGATGTCACCACGATCGAAGAACCCGAACCGAAGCACGAGCCGCCGTCGCGTTACGGCAACCGCTCGCCATACAACGTGCTCGGGCGCACCTACCAGGTGCTGCCGACATCGCGCGGCTATGTCGAGCGCGGCATCTCGTCGTGGTATGGCAACAAGTTCCACGGCTACATGACGTCGAGCTTCGAGCCCTACGACATGTATAAATTCACTGCCGCGCACAAGTCGCTGCCGCTGCCGAGCTGGGCGCGCGTGACGAATCTCGAGAACGGCAAGAGCGTGGTGGTGCGCGTCAACGATCGCGGTCCGTTCCATGACAACCGCCTGATCGACCTGTCGTATGCGGCGGCGGTCAAGATTGGTGTGTGGCCCAAGGGCACGGGTCTGGTCGAAGTGCGGGCGCTGACGCCGGGCGAGGTCGAGCCCGCCGCGCGCCCCGCCGCGACCGTCGCCAGGACGCCGCCGCGACCCTTGCCGAGGACCACGACTGTCGATGCGCGCGCGTCGACGCCAGCCCCGACTACGGCCGTCGCCGATGCCAACGCGACCGCACAGCCGCGTATCTATCTGCAGGTCGGCGCATTCGGCGAACAGGCCAATGCCGATCGCGCCGCGCAGCGCGTGAGTGCGGCCAGACTCGGCGACGTGCGCGTGGTCGAGGCCTCGGTCAACGGCCGCAGCGTGCGCCGCGTGCGCCTGGGCCCGCTGCGCGACGTGGAGGAGGCCGACCGGCTGAGCCAGGAATTGCGTCGCCTTGGCCTGGGCGAAGCGCGTGTTGCGATTGATTGAGAAGCCGCAGAATGCCCAGCCTGCCCGAACCGAGTACGAGCCCTTCAAGAAAGAGCCGGATGAAGCCCTCCCCTTGAAGGGGAGGGCTAGAAGCACCGGCTTTCCTTCTAAAACAGGGAGGGCTCAACGCTCTCGAACTCTTGAAAACGCCAGCGCTGCCGCGCCGGCCCCACTGTACGGAAGACTCATGTCGTATCGCTTGAACCTGCTTGCCACCGTTCTTCTGACCGCCTGCTGCGGCCTTGCCGCTGCGCAGACGCCCGCGCCGGCCACGCCGAAACCAGCCGCGCCGACGCCGCTCACTGCCCCGATGCCGCCGCCGCCGACGCTGGATGCCAAAGCCTGGGTGCTGATGGACTACGCCACCGGCCAGATCCTGGCCTCGAGCAATCCGGACGAGCGCGTCGAACCGGCGTCCATCACCAAGATCATGACCTCCTACGTGGTCTCGGCCGAGCTTGCCGCCGGCAAGGTCAAGCCTGGCGACGAGGTCTTCATCAGCGAAAACGCCTGGCGTGGCGGTGGTGCCGGCACGGACGGCTCGACCAGCTTTCTGGCGCTCAATTCAAAGGTGAAGCTGCACGACCTGCTCATGGGCATGATCGTGCAGTCCGGTAATGACTCAGCCATCGCGCTGGCCGAGCATCTGGCCGGTTCGGAAGCCGTGTTTGCCGACCTCATGAACGAGTACGCCAAGCGCCTGGGCCTCAAGGACACGCATTTCGTCAATGCCAGCGGCCTGTCCGCGCCGGAGCACTACACCACGGCACACGACATCGCGACCCTGTCGCGCGCGCTGATCCGCGATTTTCCCGAGGACTACAAGATCTATGCGATCAAGGAGTTCGAGTGGAACGGTATCAAGCAGCACAACCGCAACGCGCTGCTCTGGCGCGACGCCTCGGTCGACGGCATCAAGACCGGCCATCACTCCGCGGCCGGCTATTGCCTCGCGGCGTCGGCCAAACGCGACGATGAGCGCCTGATCACCGTGGTCATGGGCACCAAGGGCGAGAAGGTCCGCGCCGACATGACCCAGGAACTGCTCAACTACGGTTTCCGTTTCTACGAAACCCACAAGCTCTACAGCGCCGACCAGCCGGTCGCCGAACCCACCTTGTGGAAGGGCCTGGCCGACACCATCCAGCTCGGCGTGACGCAGGACGTGCTCGTGACCCTGCCGCGCGGCCGTTATGCCGACCTGAAGGCGTCGATGGACGTGCCGGGCCGCTTCGTCGCCCCGTTCACGAAGGGCCAGAACCTCGGCACGCTGCGCATCCTGCTCGACGGCAAGCCGCTGATCGAACGGCCGATCGTCGCGTTGCAGGAGTACCCTGAAGCCGGCTTCATGCGCCGTGTCGGTGACAGCGTGATGCTGTGGTTCAAGAGCGACGAATCGGTGCAGCCGAGCAAGCAACCGGATACCAAGTAATGCGCAACCTGGATGACATCCAGCCCGAATCACCGCAACAGGGCTTCCAGTTTCCCGGCGTCTTTGAGATCACCGCGCTGGGCAATTCCGCGGTCGACCTTGCCGCACGCGTTCCCGCGCTGCTGGCCGGCATCGGCCTGAACGTGCTAGACGGCAGCCTGCGTACGCGGCCGTCGCGCGAAGGCAACTATCTGTCGGTCACGGTCAGCTTCACCTGCCCGGACCGCGAGAGATACGACGCCGCTCACGAGGTGCTGCGCGCCGACCCGGACGTCCGCTGGACCCTGTGATGAGCCAGATGCCGCCAGTGCTCGTGCGCGAATTGCCTGGCCTGTGGCCGTACGAGCCGGTCTGGCGTGCGATGCAGGCGTTCACCGACGCGCGCACCGCGGAAACGCCCGACGAGTTCTGGCTGCTGCAGCACGAACCGGTATTCACCCAGGGCCAGGCCGGCAAGGCCGAACACGTGCTCGCGCCCGGCGATATCCCGGTGATCGCGGTCGATCGCGGCGGCCAGGTCACGTATCACGGTCCCGGCCAGATCATGGCGTACGTGCTGGTCGACCTGCGCCGGCGCGGCCTGGGTGTGCGTGAACTCGTGCAGCGGATCGAGCAGGCTGTCATCGACACGCTGGGCCACTGGAACATCGGCGCAGAGCGACGCGAAGGCGCCCCGGGCGTCTACGTCAACGAGGCCAAGGTCGCGGCGCTCGGCCTGCGCGTGCGGCGCGGCTGTTCCTTCCACGGACTGGCCTTCAACGCGGCCATGGACCTGGAACCGTTCCACCGCATCAATCCCTGTGGTTATAAGGGTTTGGCTGTTACCCAGGTGCTAGACTTGGGCGGTCCGGCCAGCCTGGCGGTCCTGCAATCCAGCCTCGTCGACGAGCTTGCGCGACAGCTGGGCCTGCAGCCCCGGAGAGCCGATCCCGTCATCCCCGCGGCGCCCGTTCGCGTCGCCGCCCTCGCGTGAATCGCATGGACTCCTCGATCTCCAAGGCAATCCCCATCGTCGTCGTCGGCGAAAAGCAACTCGGCGAAGACAAGATCGCGCGCAACCGCGCGGTGTTCGACCAGGCCCCCAAGCTGCGCAAGCCGGACTGGATCCGCGTTCGCATCCCGCCGGGCAATGCCGTCGCCAAACTCAAGGCCAAACTGCGCGAGAACCGCCTCGTCACGGTCTGCGAAGAAGCCTCCTGCCCGAACATCCACGAGTGCTTCGGCAAGGGTACTGCCACGTTCATGATTCTCGGCGAGGTCTGCACGCGGCGCTGCTCATTCTGCGACGTCGCGCATGGCCGGCCCAAGCCGCCCGACCCGCACGAGCCACGCCACCTCGCCGACACCATCCGCGACATGGCCTTGCGCTATGTCGTCATCACCTCGGTGGATCGCGACGACCTGCGCGACGGCGGCGCCCAGCACTTCGCCGACTGCATCCGCCTCGTGCGCGAGCAGAGCCCGACCATCCAGATCGAGATCCTGACCCCGGATTTCCGCGGCAAGGGCCGCATGGAACGCGCGCTCGAGATCCTCGCGACAGCGCCGCCCGACGTGTTCAACCACAACCTCGAAACCGTGCGCGAGATTTACCGCGAGGTAAGACCCGGCGCGGACTACGACTGGTCGCTGGACTTGCTCAAGCGCTTCAAGGCCCAGCATCCGGACGTGCCGACCAAGTCCGGCATCATGCTCGGCCTCGGCGAGAATTTCGGACAGGTCGAAGCCGCGATGCGTGACCTGCGCGCGCACGACGTCGACATGATCACGATCGGCCAGTACCTGCAGCCGACACCGCACCACCATCCCGTCATCCGCTACTGGACGCCCGACGAGTTCAAGGCGCTCGAGACGCTCGGCTACGCGATGGGTTTCCAGCACGTCGCCTCCGGGCCGATGGTGCGCTCGTCCTATCACGCCGACGAGATGGCGCACGCCGCGGGCATCTGATCCGCGGCTCCTGCAGGGAAAAAACAGGCCGCATTGGCTTTGCCGCAGCGCCTGACACCCTGGCCGCTCGCTGCCGCCCGATCTCCGGCGCGCCGATGAACGTCACGCGGACCCGACCATTGGGCGCTGCATAGGTCATCGGTCATGCGGAACTTTCGCCGTGCCTGATGTGCCGATACCAACGGCTTGCGCCGTCGTGATCCTCAGCGGCGGATGCGGGCGCTACGCAAAGAGGCGGCCTCGGCCGCACACGCCGGGTATCGCCTGACAACGTCGAGTCATGTGACGAAACTGGCCGGATTGCCGGTTTTTTTCGAAACTTTACCGGCAGCCATGACAGACTGCCGAAAAAGCGCTGGAAATTCGCTCAGGAGCACCGCATCTCGCGGTGGAATGCGCGGATCGACGTATAGAATCGTCGCCAGTGCTTGTATTGCGATCACCGGCGAAACGCACGGTCCGTGAATTTTCCAGGCAACAGCAGCGGTTTCTGGTTCGGAGAACTACATGCGCAAGACCCTGATCGTCCTCGCTCTCATCGCCTCGGGCATCGTCGCGGCCAAGCCGACCGGGCAGTCCGGTCCGCTACTCAAGCCCGTCGAAGACCAGGCCGAGGCGGCCATCTGGGCCTCGCGCTTCCTGACCCGCTTCCACTACAAGGCCGTGCCGCTCGACGACGCCATGTCGGCCAAGATGTTCGACGCCTATTTCGAATCGCTCGACGGCGAAAAACTGTTCTTCCTGAAATCCGACGTGGACCGCTTCAGCGGCGCGCGCGAACAGCTCGACGACGCGATCTTCAACAAAGACCTCACGATGCCGTTTGCGGTCTTCAATCTTTACCTGCAGCGCGTGGCCGAACGCACGGCCTTTTCGCGCAAGCAGCTGGAAAAACCCTTTGATCTCGGCGCCGATGAAAGCTACGCCTTCGACCGCGAGCACGCCGCCTGGGCCTCGACGACGGCCGAACTCGACGACCTGTGGCGCAAGCGCGTGAAAAACGACGTGCTGCGGCTCAAGCTCGCGAGCAAGAAGGACGACGAGATCCGCAAGACCCTCGACAAGCGCTACGCCGGCTTCGGCGATCGCGTTTCGCAGATCAACAGCGAAGACGTGTTCCAGACCTTCATGAACGCGTACGCGACCTCGATCGAGCCGCATACCAATTACCTTGGCCCGCGCGCGAGCGAGAACTTCGACATCTCCATGAAGCTGTCGCTAGAAGGCATCGGCGCGGTGCTCCAGCGCGAAGACGAATACACCGCGATCCGCGAGATCGTGCCGGGCGGCCCGGCATCGCTGTCGGGCAAGCTCAAGGTCGGCGATCGTATCCTCGGCGTCGGCCAGGGTGAGAACGGCACCATCAACGACGTGATCGGTTGGCGCCTCGACGACGTGGTCGAACAGATCCGCGGCCAGAAGGACACGGTCGTGCGCCTGGAAGTGCTGCCGGCCGACGGCGGCCCCGACGCGAAGCATCAGATCCTTTCGCTGGTGCGCAAGAAAGTCAGCATCGAGGAACAGGCGGCCAAAAAGCAGATCATCGAGGTCAAGGACGGCGAGAACACGCGCCGCCTCGGCGTGATCCAGCTGCCGACGTTCTATCTGGATTTCGACGCGCGCCGCCGCGGCGACAAGGACTACAAGAGCGCGACGCGCGATACCGCCAAGCTGCTGGCCGAACTCAAGCAGGAGAAAGTCGACGGTGTCGTGATCGACCTGCGCAACAACGGCGGCGGCTCCCTGAGCGAAGCGACCGAGCTCACCGGTCTGTTCATCGACCAGGGTCCGGTAGTGCAGGTGCGCAGCGCGCAGGGCCGCGTCGAAGCCGAGGAAGACCGACAGTCCGGCATGACCTGGGACGGTCCGCTCGCGGTCATGGTCAACCGCGGTTCGGCCTCAGCCTCGGAAATCTTTGCCGCGGCGATCCAGGACTACGGCCGCGGCCTGATCATCGGCGAGCCCACCTTCGGCAAAGGCACGGTGCAGATGCTCGTCGATCTCGACAACGCCGCGCAGAACGAGAAGCCGAAGTACGGCGAACTCAAGATGACCAGCGCGCAGTTCTTCCGCATCAACGGCGGCACGACGCAGCTACGCGGCGTCGTCCCTGACATCACGTTCCCCGACGGCGGCGAGGCCAAGGAATTCGGCGAGTCCAGCTACCCCAACGCGCTGCCGTGGAGCTCGATCACGCCGGCCTCGTACGAAGCCGTGGCCGACCTCAAGCCGATCCTACCGATGCTCGCGACGCGTCACGAGGCGCGCATCGCCAAATCGAAGGAATGGCAGTACTACGCCGAGGACCAGGCCGAAGTGAAGCGCCTGCGTGCCGAGAAGACCGTGTCCCTCAACGAGGCCGAGCGGCGCAAGGAACGCGACGACCAGGAAGCGCGCAAGAAAGCGCGCGACGCCGAACGCGCCGCCTTCGAGAAGACCGAAAAGTCCGATGTCTCCATCGCGAGCGCGACGACGACCGCGATCAGCGAAGGTAGCACCGCCGAGGATGCCGCCGCGACCATCGCGCAGGCCACCGACGACGGCCTGCAGGCCGACGAGCGCAGCATCAAGAGCCAGGTCGAACGCGAGAAGCAGGCCAAGCAGCGCAAGGATGTCGCGCTGGAAGAGGCCGCGCATATTCTCGCCGACGAAGTCGGTCTGATCCGCGCGGACACCAAGCTCGCGCAGCAGGTGCTGCCGCAGTCGGGAGCGCGGATCAGCGTCGACTGATCGTCAATGGCGTTGCATTGGCAAACAAAAAACCCCGGTCGTGGCCGGGGTTTTTTCGTATTGCGCGACGCAAGGATTCGATCTCGTACCGGTACCGATTCCTGCCGTGCCTGGCGCGGCTTTATTTTCCGCCGTAGCGCTGGCGCAGGAATTCCAGGTACGCGCGCAGCCCCTGCGCCTCGCCGCCCTTGGGTTTGCCGGGGCGCTCGCCGTCGTTCCACGAATACACGTCGAGGTGCGCCCACGGAATCGTGTCGGCGACGAAGCGCTCGAGGTAGAGCGCGGCGGTGACGGCACCCGCGTGGCGCGAGGGGCCGGCATTGGCGATATCCGCGATGCCGGATTCGAGCAGGGTGAGGTAGGGCCGATGCAGCGGCATGCGCCAGAGCGGATCCTGCTGCGCGATACCGGCGTCGAGCAGCTGCTGGGCGATATCGTCGCGGTTGCAGAACAGCGCCGGCAGGTCGGGGCCGAGCGCGACGCGCGCCGCGCCCGTGAGCGTGGCGAAGTCGAGGATCAGGTCGGGCTTCTGCTCGGTCGCGTAGGCGAGCGCATCGCAGAGCACGAGGCGGCCTTCGGCGTCGGTGTTGTCGATTTCGACGGTGATGCCCGAGCGCGTCGTGATGACTTCGCCGGGGCGATAGGCGTTGCCGGCAACGGCGTTCTCGACGGCGGGGATCAGCAGGGTCAGGCGCACGGGCAACTTGGCCTGCATCACCAGCCCGGCCAGCGCGATCGCATGCGCCGCGCCGCCCATGTCCTTTTTCATCCAGCGCATGCCGTCGGCGGGCTTGAGGTCCAGGCCGCCGGTATCAAAGCACACGCCCTTGCCGACGATGACGAGGTGCGGGCCTTTCTTGCCCCAGCTCAGCTCGCCCAGGCGCGGCGGACGATGGCTCGCGCGGCCGACGGCGTGGATGGTCGGAAAGTTGTTCTTGAGCAGCGCATCGCCGACCCATTCGCGGTATTTCGCGCCATGTGCCTTGCCGAGGTCGCGCATCGCGGCGCAGAGCTGCTCCGGACCCATGTCCTCGGTCGGCGTGTTGATCAGGTCGCGCACACGCGTCGCGGCCTCGACCAGCGGCCCGACTGCGGCGATCACCGACGCATCGACGGCTAGCTGCGCCGGCGCGCGGCGCGCCTTCTTGTAGCGCGTGAACTGGTAGGCGCCCAGCGCCCAGCCCAGCGCGACGCGCGGCAGGTCCACGACTTCATTGCCGAACCGATAGTCGCCGGGCGGCAGACGCTGCGGCAGGCTCGACAGCGCGTAGATATCGTCAGGACGCCCGATGCCCAGCAGGATGCAGCGCAGGCTGCCGTCGTCGGCGGGCACGTTGACCAGGCTGCCGGCATCGGCCTTGAAGCCCTGCGCCTCGACCCAGCGCCGCGCTTTCGCGCCGAGCGCTTTCAAGTGCGCCTCGAGCGTGTCCTGGGTCAGCGCGATCAGCTCGATCGCACGGCTGTTGCGGCGCAATTCGGTCAGTCCTTGCATACGATTCCTAAGCTTCGGTGGCGGGGCGGTGACGCGTCGTGCGTGGTGTATGCGGAGTTCAGGCGGCGAGCTTCAGCTCCAGCCAGTCGGCCAGTTCGGACAGATCGCGGAATTCGAAATCCGGTCGCTGCGGCTGCGACCAGGTCTGGCCGTGGCGGTTCAGCCAAGCGCTGGGCAGGCCCGCGCCACGCGCGCCATGCACGTCCAGCAGCGGGTCGTCACCGACATGCAGCACATGCTCGGGCGCGACGCCGAGCCGGCGGCAGGCTTCGTGGAAGATCGCCGGTTCCGGCTTGGCCGCGCCGAATTCGCGCGCGGTCACGCAATCGGCGAACAGGTGGCGCAGGCCGATGCGGCCCAGGTCGGCATTGCCGTTGGACAGGCTGATCAGCGGCAGGCGTGCGGCGAGGCGTTGCAGCGCGGGCAAGGCGTCGGCGTAGAGCTCGACCTCGTTGCGCGCCGCGTAGAACGCCTCGAACGCGGCGTCGATGATGTCCTCGCCATAGCCGTGTGGCTGCAGCGCCGTCGTCAGGCTGAGCTTGCGCTGCGCGGTGTAGTCGTGGGCGAGATGCGGGTTCTCGCTCGCGATGCGGTCGCGCAGGACGCGCATCGATGCGACCGGATAGGCCACGGCCACGGGCGGACAATGCTGCAGCAGCCAGTCGTGCAGGCGTTGTTCGGCGCGCAGCACGATGGGCCCTATCGGCCAGAGCGTATCGTCGAGGTCGAGACTGATCGCCTTGATCTGCATCTGCGGATCAGCCGCCGCTGGTGTCCCCGGCCTTGGCGTCGGTCTTGCCCTTCGCCTTGGCGTCGGCTTTCTTGGTCGCAGCCTTCTTGTCGCGGGCTTCGGCGGCCTGCGCCTTGGCGTCCTGGGTCAGGGTGGACGTCGGTGCGACGCGGCTCAGCGCGGCGGCGGTCGCAGCCGGTGCGGACAGCGGCGTTTCGTTGACCTTGGTTTCGATCATGGCCAGGCGTGCCTCGTCGCCGGCCTTCAGCGCAAGGCCATCCGCATACGGCACGAGCTGGCGCTTGAGCAGGGTGGCCCGGGCCGGCGGTGTGTCGAGCCAGGCGATGAACTCCTTGACCGCCGCGGCGTTCGTGCCGTCTTCGCGCAGCGCGACATAGACCGGCGTATACAGCGGATAGCTGCCGTCGCGCACGCTCGCGGTCGACGGCACCACGCCTTCGACCTTGAGCAGCTTGAGCTTGGGATTGCCCGCCGTGTTGGACAGCGTGCTGACGCCCAGGCCCGACGGATCGAGCGTGACGCCCTCTTCGAGCTTGGAGGTATTGAGGTAGACGCGCGGCACGGCCACGCGCTGGTCGCCGTTGCGGAAGATCAGCCAGCGCAACGCGTATTCCACGCCGTCCAGCGGACCGGCGACGGCATACATGTTGATGCCCTTGTCGTTGCCGCCGAGCACCTTCCAGTTGTCGGCGCGGCCGTAGTAGACGCGCCAGATGTCCTTGATCGAGATGCCCGATACCGGGTTTGCCGGCGAGGTGATCATGACCAGACCGTCCCAGGCCACCGGGATGAAGGTGAGGCCGGATTCCTCGCTGCGCTTGGGATGGTTCGGACGCAGGCTGCCGGCGAAATCCGCGCTGCCCTGCAGGACCGCGTCGATGCCCGAAATGGTGCTGAACGGCGTGAGCTGGATGCGGACCTTCTTCTCGCGTTCGTACTGCTTGGCCAGGTCGTTCATCAGGCCGCGTGCGCTGGCGATGTCGCCGCGCCAGATCAGGGTCGGGCCAGCGGCGGCCTTGGCGGTCGCGGGCTTTGCGGCAGGTTTGGCGGCGGGCTTGGCCGTGGCTGGTTTGGCAGCGGCGGGTTTGGCGGCTGCCGGAGCAGCCGGCTTGGCCTCGGCCGGCGTGGCCGCAGGAGCGGCGGCGGGCTTGGCGGCGACGGGTGCCGGTGTCGCGGACTTCGCTGGCACGGCCGCCGGCTCGGCGGCCAATGCTGGCGCGAGCCAGCAGCTGGCGATGGCGAGGAAAAGAGCGCGCGGCAGGGCGCGGCGGAACGGACGCGAAATGATCACCGATGAAAACCCGACAAAGTGCTGAATCGCCGCACGATACCACGCGGTCCGGGGCGCCGCCGTGGCCGCGCCCATCATCGGAGGAAGGAGTGTAGAGAACTGAGAAATGAGTGCTGATTCACTGGCTCTCTTTACTCGCACTTTTCTCGCGCCTGTGCGGCCGAGTGATGCTCTGGGCCAAGAGAGTGGGCCGGCGTGCCAAACGAAAGCGCTGTTTCCCGGCTGCCCACTCTTTCCTCGCCCATCGCTGCTTCATTCGCACATGACGAAGAACGCGTTCTGTCCGCGCACCACGGTCAGCAGCAGCTGGCGCGGCTGGCGTTTGCTCAGCGCTTTCAAATCTTCCACATTGCGGATGTCGACCTGGTTCAGCGCGACGACGACGTCGCCACTGCGCAGGTTGTTGGATTCGGCGCGGCTGCCGCTGGCGACACGCGCGATGGCGACGCCGCGCAGACCCTGCTGGCGCTGACGTTCGCCGAGTTCGACGAACTGCGCGCCGCCGAGGCGCGGATCGAGGATCTGGCCTTCGGCGCTGGCCGCGTCGCGGCCGGTCAGCTTCGTGGTCGCGGTGATCTCGCGGCCGTCGCGCAGCACCTTGAGTTCAATGTCGCTGCCGATCGGCAGCAGGCCTTCGGCGTTGTGCAGGTCCTGCTCGTTGTTGACCGGCTTGCCGTTGACGCCGACGACCACGTCACCGGGTCGCAGGCCCGCGGTCTCCGCGGCCGAGTCGGCCTGCACGCGCGTGACCACGGCGCCGCGTCCCGCGTCGACGCCGAGCATCTGCGCGATATCCGGCGTGAGGTTCTGCGTCTCCATGCCGAGCGAGCCGCGCTTGACTGTGCCGGTCCTGATCAGCTGCTGCATGACGTCGCCGGCCAGCGTCGAGGGAATCGCGAAGCCGATGCCGACGTTGCCGCCGGACGGAGAGAAGATCGCGGTGTTGATGCCGACGAGCTCGCCGTTGAGATTGACCAGCGCGCCGCCGGAATTGCCCGGGTTGATCGAGGCGTCGGTCTGGATGAAGTTCTGGTAGCCCAGGCCGCGCAGGCCGGAGCGGCCCAGCGCCGAGACGATGCCCGAGGTCACCGTCTGGTTGAGTCCGAACGGATTGCCGATCGCGACGACGAAATCGCCGACACGCAGCCGGGTCGAGTCGGCCAGGCTGACGGCCTTGAGATTGTCGGCGGGGATCTGGATCACGGCCACATCGGTGTCGGGATCGGTGCCGACCAGCTTGGCCTTCAGCGTGCGGCCGTCGCTCAGGGTTGCGCTGATGTCGTCGGCGCCCTGCACGACATGGTTGTTCGTCAGCACGTAGCCCTTGGCCGCATCGACGATGACGCCGGAGCCCAGCGACTGCTCGACGCGCTCCTGCGGCATGTTCGGCACGCCGAAGAAGCGGCGGAAGAAGGGGTCGTCGAGCAGCGGATCGCGCACACGCGTCCGCGTCCTGGAGGAAATGTTCACTACCGCCGGCGTCACGCGTTCGATCATCGGGGCCAGGGTGGGCAACGCCTGGCCGTCGATCATCGCGGGCAGCGCGGCCTGGGCCGGCCGGTTCAAGGACATCACGAGACCGCCCCCCGCACCCAGGCCGAGCGCGATGGCGGAAACGAGGACGAGACGGGTCAAGGGGGACATGGAAGCTCCACGGAAAAGGATCGTGACATGGACAGTCGGGTAGGGCCGCGGGTTTCCGCTTTCAACAGGATTTCCGAGGCGGACGGGACAGTCGTGAGCAACTGCAAACTCGCTACAGAAGTCGCGCTGTTCATGATGCGTTTCACGCTCTCGCGATTGACACCACGTGGGGGCGGGCGTAGGTTTACGGCCGCTCGCAATCACAAGATGTTGTGCCTGGTCACCGGGGGGTAGCCCCAGAATTTGGGGTCAATCAGGCACTGCCGCAGCGGTCTCACGCCGCAGGAACCGCACGGGAATATGCCGTGTGGTCGCGGCAGCCGTACCGTGGCCGCACCGGTTGCGAGCGTCCGCACCGATACGTTCGGGCCGGAAAAGGATTCGGGAGGACGAGAGCAACTATGAGTACGGTGCGCCTTGAAGAGCTCGCGCGTGGCGCGGTCAACATTCCCCTGCAGCCGGCGTCGCAGGACATCTGGGACAAGAAATACCGTCTCAAGACCAAGCAGGGCGATCCGGTAGACCTGTCGATCGACCACAGCTACCAGCGCATCGCCAAGGCGCTCGCCGATGTGGAGACGTCGGCGGAAAAGCAGCGCTACTGGAATGAACGCTTTCTCTGGGCACTGCGTCGCGGCGCGATTCCGGCCGGCCGCGTCACTTCCAATGCCGGCGCGCTCGAACACAAGCCGGCCACGTCCACGATCAACTGCACCGTCTCGGGCACGATCGAGGACTCGATGGACGGCATCCTGCAGAAAGTGCACGAGGCCGGACTGACTCTCAAGGCCGGCTGCGGCATCGGCTACGAGTTCTCGACGCTGCGCCCGCGCGGTGCCTACGTGTCGGGTGCCGGCGCGTATACGTCCGGGCCGATGTCCTTCATGGATATCTACGACAAGATGTGTTTCACCGTGTCCTCGGCCGGCGGCCGCCGCGGCGCGCAGATGGGCACGTTCGACGTCAGTCATCCGGACGTCAAGGACTTCATCCGCGCCAAGCGCGAAGACGGCCGCCTGCGCCAGTTCAATCTGAGCCTGCTGATCACCGACGATTTCATGCAGGCCGTGCACACTGATGCCGACTGGCCGCTCGTGTTCCCGGTCAACATCAAGGAAAAGGACGAGGTCGATCTGGCCGATACCGCCCAGGTGATCTGGCGCGACTGGCCGACCACGACGAACTACGTCACGCGCGACGACGGCCTCGTCGCGTGCAAGGTCTATGGCCACATCCGTGCGCGGCACCTGTGGGACATGATCATGGTCTCGACGTATGACTACGCCGAGCCCGGCTTCATCCTGGTCGACCGCGTCAACGAGATGAACAACAACTGGTGGTGCGAGAACATCCGCGCGACCAATCCCTGCGTCACTGCCGACACCTGGGTGCAGACCTCGGAAGGTCCGCGCCAGGTCGAGGAATTGATCGGTCGGCCGTTCCAGGCGCGCGTCGATGGCGTCGACCACGCCAGCGGTAACGAGGGCTTCTTCCTGACTGCGCACAAGCCGGTCGTGGCGCTGCGTACGCGCGAAGGTCATGCGCTGCGGCTGACGGCGGATCACCGCGTGCGGCGCGTGACTGAAATGGGGGTGGATCGGGTCCAGACGGATTGGGTGGCCGCTGGCGAGTTACAGAAAGGAGCTCGGGTTCTTCTCAACAACCATGCAGCCGGTAGGGAGTGGCCGGGACGACTGACCGTAGATGAGGGCTATTTGCTCGGTTTGCTGGTCGCGCGCGGAAGATTGCAGGAATGCAGCGCTCTTCTCACCGCACCGATCGAGCGTGTCGCTGTCGCGAATGGACGTCTCGACATCGCAAATCTTGGCATCCACTTCATCAGCGACAAGGCTCTTCAGCTTGTACAGAGCATGGAGGGGGAGGCCGCGCCTAATGAGTGGGAACTAGACAGCGTTGCCGAATGGCACCTTGAGTCGTCCTCGTTGCTGAGACTGGCTCGCTCGGTTGGGATGGTGGATGGCCGCCCAGGGGTGACGCATCAGGTCGAAAGAGCTTCCAGCGCTGCGTACAGCGGGTTCCTCGCTGGCATGTTCGATCTGCAAGGAAAGATCGGTACCGGTCGCGTAGGCGCGCCGCTTGTTCGTCTGATGGACGATCGTGAGGAAGTCCTAGGAGCTGTCCAGCGCATGCTCCTTCGGGTTGGCGTTACTTCGAATACCGTGATCGACGCTGAGAAGAACCTCTGCCTCCAGATTCTCGACTCGTCGGTCGATCAATTCTCGCGCGTGATCGGATTCTCCGACCCCAGCGCTCAAAAGGAGTTGGAAAGCCGTATCGCTGACCACGTTATGAGCAGGCAGGCTGATTTCTGGGCCACCGTCGCCAGCGTCGAACCTGCCGGCGAAGAGCCCGTCTACGACGTGCAGGTCCCCGGCATCAACACCTTCGACGCCAACGGCCTGCACGCGCATAACTGCGGTGAACAGCCGCTGCCGCCCTATGGCAGCTGCCTGCTCGGCTCGATCAACCTGACCGTGTTCGTGCGTGATCCGTTCGGACCCAAGGCGCGCTTCGACTGGGACGAATACCGCGAGGTCGTGCGGGTGTTCACGCGCATGCTCGACAACGTCGTCGAGATCAACGGCCTGCCGCTGGAACAGCAGCGCAACGAGATCCTGTCCAAGCGCCGCCACGGCATGGGCTATCTCGGCCTGGGCTCGACCATCACGATGCTCAAGCTGCGCTACGGTTCGAAAGAGGCCTGCGCCTTCACTGAGGACGTCAGCCGCGAGATGGCGCTGGCGGGCTGGGAAGTCGGCCTTGCGCTCGCACAGGAAAAAGGACCGGCGCCCGCGCTGGCACAGGACCACGCGGTCACCGCGGCCATGCTGCGGCTGCGTCCGGAGATGGCGCGCGACGGCTGGACGATCGGCGACCGCATTCCAGGCCGCGTGCTGCACGCGCGCTACAGCCGCTACATGCAGCGCGTCGCCGAGGTCGCACCGGCACTGGTCGACGCGCTGGCCGAGCACGGCTCGCGCTTCACCCATCATTCCTCGATTGCGCCGACCGGCACGATCTCGCTGTCGCTGGCCAACAACGCCTCCAACGGCATCGAGCCTTCGTTCGCGCACCACTACTCGCGCAACGTGATCCGCGAGGGCAAGAAGAGCAAGGAAAAGGTCGAGGTGTTCAGCTTCGAGCTGCTCGCCTACCGCGAACTCATCAACGCCAGGGCCATGCCGTTCTCGGACAAGCCCGACGAGAAGCTGCCCGAGTATTTCGTCGCGGCCGACGACATCAGCCCGACCGAACACGTCGACATCCAGGCCGCGGCGCAGAAGTGGATCGACTCATCGATCTCCAAGACCGCCAACGTGCCGACCGACTATCCGTACGAAGACTTCAAGAACATCTACACCTACGCGCATGCGCAGGGCCTCAAGGGCTGCACCACGTTCCGCTTCAACCCGGCCGCGTTCCAGGGCGTGCTGGTCAAGGAATCGGACCTGGAGAACACCATCTACCGCTTCGAACTCGACGACGGCAGCATCGTGGAGGTGAAGGGCAACGAGCAGATCGAGTACGACGGCGAGACCCACTCGGCGGCCAATCTGTTCGACGCGCTCAAAGAGGGTTACTACGGCAAGTTTTGAGTGGGCGCGGAATGGAGTAATGTCCACTCCGCAACACCCATCGTCTGACCCAACCCGTACGAGGAGCTGGAGGGTTCTATGCATACCGTAGGTGAAACACTGAGCAACGCAATCGACGCGGTCAAAGAGACCGCGCAGAACGTCGGCGAAGCCGTCGCCGAAAAAACCGAAGCCGCCGTCGCGAGCGTCAGCGCGGCCGCGTCGGATGCGAAGGAAGCCGTGACCAAGCGCGCCAAGGCCGCCGTCAAGAAGGTCAAGGAAGTGAAGGACGCGGCGCAGGAAACCGTCATGAGCGCCGTGGCAAAAGCGCGCAAGGCAGTGACCAAGCCGGCGACGAAGAAGGCCGCGAAGAAAGTAGCCAAGAAGGCAACCGGCGCGAAGAAGGCGGCCACGAAGGTCGTCGCCAAGGCCAGCAAGAAGGTCGCGGCAACGAAGACCGCGGCAAAGAAAGTCGCCAAGAAAGTCGCCAAGAAAGTAGCGGCGAAGAAGGCCCCGGCGAAGCAGGCCCCGGCCAGGAAGGCCGCGGGCAAGAAGGTCGTGAAGAAGGCGGCCGTCAAGAAGGCACCGGCAAGCAAGGCACCGGCAAGCAAGGCATCCGCCAAGAAGGCGCCGGCAAAGAAAGTCGCCGCCAGGAAAGCACCGGCGAAGAAGGCAGCGAAGAAGGCAGCCAAGCGCCGTTGAGGTAACCAGGCCTCCGTCCGCACCAACCCTGGATAAGGGGGCCGGACGGAGGTGATGCCGCGATGGCGAGGCTGCGTCGCGGTATTTACTGGCGGTGTGAAAGTGCGCCGGACCGGCGGTCCGCTGCAGCGCTCAGGCGCAGCGGCTGACCGGAATCCGCCGCTTCCGCATCAACGCAAGACCCACTGCCAAGTACGCGCGGCAACGCGCCACAGCCTTGTTTCCCCTCCGCGTCGGTACGCCGGCGCGGAGATCCTTTCGGTGCTGCGGCGGTCAGTTCCGGAAGCCTCGTTTGAGTCCGGCGCCGCGATGCGCGCCGGCAGCGCGCACGAGTCCGTGCGCGCAGTGCACCACGGCAGCGGCGTACCGGCCTCAGGACGCGGCGGCTCATACAGCAGAGGCGCGTGCAGGCGGAACAGCAACATGACGATCAAGATCAGCAAGAAGATCAAGGGCTACAGCGTCGAGAAGCCAAGTGACAAGGCGGCGCAGGTCACCACCACCCTGGCGCCCGTCGTCGTCGCGCCGGAAGCGCCGACGGCCCTGGTCATCCAGATGCACGAAAAGGTGGAGCGCCCCGACACGCTGATCGGCGCCACCTACAAGATCAAGTCGCCGCTGTTCGAGCACGCGCTGTACGTGACCATCAACGATATCGTGCTGAACCAGGGCACGGCGCACGAACTGCGCCGACCGTTCGAGATCTTCATCAACTCGAAGAACATGGACCACTTCCAGTGGATCGTGGCGCTGACGCGCATCATGTCGGCCGTGTTCCGCAAGGGTGGCGACGTGACCTTCCTCGTCGAAGAACTCAAGGCCGTGTTCGATCCGCGCGGCGGCTACTTCAAGGCCGGCGGCGTGTACATGCCGTCGATCGTCGCCGAACTCGGCGCGGTCATCGAGCAGCACCTGAAGATGATCGGCATGATCCACGACCCCGACCTCAGCCCCGAACAGCGCGCGCTGATCGCCGAAAAGCGCGCGGCCTACGAACAGGGCACAAAAAAAAAGCCTGACCTGAGCGACGCACGCGAGACCAGCAGCCCTGGCGATGTCGCCGCAGCGACGAGCGCACGCGAGCCTGCAGGATCCAGTGCCTTTCCGCCCGGCGCGACGCTGTGCCAGAAGTGCAACACCGTTGCGAGCATCCTCATGGACGGCTGCGCGACGTGCCTGAATTGCGGGTACTCGAAGTGCGGGTGAGGTAGCAGTAACCGGCGCGTTGCCTCTCGCGCCTGCTGGCCCATCCGGCAAACTGCTTCGCGAGCGGTGATCTGGAAACGGCTGCGGCGTTTCGCATGATCCACTTCGGGTCAATCTGCAGAGTCGTCGACCCGCGCCAGCCCTTCGCCGTAAACCTTGGGGGACGCGCCGCATACGCGCGTCTATACTGGTCCGGATCGGGTGATCGACTGTACGTCAGCGGGACGGCTGGGCCGTCGCTGGCGCGCGCCGGCATTTCCCGGCGCCCTTCGCCGCCTTGACTGCGCCTCGCTAATGGCCGATCCCTCCGCCGACTCTGCCGCCGATATCTCGCAACTGCTGCAGCGCTGGAAACAGGGCGACCGGGCGGCCGAGGATGCGCTGTTCGCCGCCGTGTATCCACTGCTGCGCGCCGTGGCGGCGCGCAGCCGGCGGCTCGACGGCGCGCTGACCCTGCAGACCACCGAACTCGTCAGCGAAGCCTACCTGCGGCTGCTGCCGCAGCAGCGCATGGACTGGCAGAATCGTGCGCATTTCTGCGCGATCGCGGCGCACGTAATGAGGCGGCTCATCAGCAACCATGTACGCGACCGCCAGGCGCGCAAGCGCGGCGGCCCGGCCGCACAGCGCGTCGACGGCGACGTGCTCGATCATCTGGTCGGCGACGACGAGCAGCGCCTGCTGCAGTGGCTCAGTCTCGACGACGCGCTGGAGGCGCTGGATCGCGTCGACCCGCAGGCCGCGCGCGCCGTCGAACTGCGCCACATCGCCGGGCTCGATGCCGGGCAGTCGGCCGAGGCACTCGGTGTGTCGCTCGCGACGGAGGGTCGGCTCTGGCGTTTCGCCCGCACGTTCCTCGAGATGCGGCTCGGCGGCCCGGTATGAGCGCCGGCATCGCGTCGTCCACGCTGTCGGAGCTGTTCGCGACCTTGCTCGACGCGCCACCGTCGGAGCGCGAGCAGCACCTCGCACAGTGCGATTCCGATACCGCGCGCCTGTTGCGGCAGATGCTCGCCGTCGCCGCGCGCGAGCCGCGTGCGTTGCCCGAACCGCCGCTGCAGGTGCTGCACGACGTGCTGCTGCTCGATGACGGATATCGCCTCGGCAGCTTCGAGCTGCAGGGGCTCATCGGTCGCGGCGGCATGGGCCAGGTGTACCGCGGCCGGCGGCTCGGCGATGTCGAACAGCACGCCGCGATCAAGGTGCAGGATCCGCTGCGCATCGACGCCGACACGGCGCGCCGCTTCCGTCTCGAACGCCAGATGCTCGCGCGACTCGAGCACCCGGCGATCGCGCGTCTGATCGAAAGCGGCGAAGACGCGCGCGGTCGCGCCTATTACGCGATGGAATGGATCGACGGCGTGCCGATCGACCGCTGGTGTGACGAGCAGCACCTGGATCCGCGCGCCCGCGTCGCGCTGTTCCTGCGCCTTTGTGACGGGGTGGACTACGCGCACCGCCACCTCGTGGTCCATCGTGACCTCAAGGCCGGCAACGTGCTGATCACGCGCGACGGCCAGCCCCGGCTACTCGATTTCGGCATCGCCAAGGCGCTGGTCGCTGCCGCGACGGTTGTCGATGGAGCAGCCATCGATGGGCCGGGTGTGAATGGACAAGACGCTGACGCGACGACGACGCAGGCGCGCTATTTTTCGCCGAGCCATGCGGCGCCCGAGCAGGTGCGCGGCGAGGCGATCAGTGTTGCCTGCGACGTCTACGCCCTTGGCGTGATGCTCTATCAGCTGGTCTGCGGACTGCGTCCGTACGAGCTCGACGGATTGTCGGCCGTCGACATCGAGCAGCGCATCTGCGAGGTCGTGCCGCCGGCGCCGAGCGAGCGGTTCGCGCAGGCGCGCCGCGAGGATGCCGCCGCCGCCGCGGTGATCGCGCAGCGCCGTGCGCTGCGGCCCGACGCGCTGCAGCGCCTGTTGCGCGGCGATCTCGACCGCATCGTGCAGCACGCGTTGCGCAAGCGGCCCGCTGAACGCTACGCGAGCGTCGCGGCACTGCAGGCTGATCTGCAGAATTGGCTCGATCGCCGGCCGGTGCGCGCACGCGGCATGGGCCGCTGGTATCGCACGCGGCGATTCATCGCACGGCATCGCGTCGCGGTGGGTTTTGCCGCGCTGCTCGTGGTCGCCGTCGCGGGCTTCGTCGCGTTGCTGTTGCAGCAGGCGGCCGAGCTGCGGCACGAGCGTGATCGCGTCGCCGCGCAACTGCTGCGCACTGAGCACGAGAAGCGCAATGCGGAGCAGGTCATGCGCTTTCTCGAGCAGACCTTTGCGCAGGCCGATCCGTCCTCGGCGCTGGGCCGCAAACTGGCGGTCGACGATGTGCTCGACACCGCCGTGCGCACGCTCGGCTACGCCGATGTCGAAACGCCTGAATTGCGCCAGCGCATGCAACTCGTGCTGGTGCGTCTCATGCTCGGGCTGCAGCGCTACGACGACGCGCGCCGGCTGCTCGCGCTGCCGGGCGCGGCGGCCGATGCAGCCGTTGCGCAGGAACGCCTGCGGCTGCGCGCCGAAGCCGAGATCGGCGCGGGCGATCCGCGCGCCGCGGTGGAACTCAGCGCGCAGGCGCTCGCCGCGCTCGCGTCCGATGCCGACGCGGCGACGCAGGCGCGCACCTGGCTGATGCGCGCCCGCGCGCTGCGCAACAGCGAGCCGCAGCAGGCGCTGGCGGCGCTGGAGCAGGCCGACGCAGCACTGCGGCGCGGCGGCATCGTCGACCACGAATTCCTCGCCCCGATGCAGCGCCTGCGCGCGCGTCTGCTCGCCGCGCTCGGACGCGAAGACGAAGTCGCTGCCGTCCTCGATGCGCTGCTCGCCGTGCAGCGCGCGCAGTTGCCGGCGCATCATCCCAGCCTGCTCGAAACGCTGCGGCTGCTCGCCGTCGAGGCCAGCCGTCGGGGCGATGCGGTCGGTGCCGCGCGTCATGCCGACGAACAGCTGCGATCGGCCGAATACGTGTTCGGTCCGGACAGTCTGCGCGTCGTCCATGCGCTGAACCTGCGCGGCAACCTGCGCAGCGAACGCGGCGACGCGGAGGGCGCCATGGCCGACTATCGACGCTGCATCGGGATCCTGCAGCAGCGCGTCGGCGACAGCCATCCGCACCTCGCGCAGACCTGGTACAACCTCGGCGAGACGCAGCGACTGCTCGCGGCGGATGCAATCGCCGCGGAGCACAGCTATCGCCGCGCGCTCGCCATCTCGCGGTCGCTGATCCCCGGACCGACCAGGGGCCAGGCGCTGTTTCGCGTCGGCCTCGGCGCTGCGCTCAGCGATCAGCGTCGCTGGGACGAGGCTGAGCGCGAGTTCGGCGTAGCGCTCGAACTCGACACCCAGCGCGGCATGCTCTACGCGCTGGCGCTGAGCGAACTCGCCGTCATGGATCTGCGGCGTGGCCGGACGGCGGCGTCGACGCGGCGCTGGGCGGAAGCCGCGCCGGTCCTGCGCCGCGAAGTACCGGCGCACGACCCGCAGCGACAGCGCGTTGAGCGCATCCTGGGTCAATCCGGGAGTTAGTGACCTGCAACAGAAGAATCGGAAGCGTTCCGCTCGGTCTGGTCGCGCAGCGCTTGCTGCTCACTCGGCTCATGGCTTTGGCTATGGGCCTCGCTCCGCAATGGCGTCCTGACCGTCCACTCCTTCGCGATGCGGCTTCCGCTTCTTGTGTTGCAGACCACCCGCGCGGCGGCCGATTGGCCGCGCGATCCGCATACTCTTCAACTCCAGGGAATTTCATGAAGACCACGCTTCGCTTTTCGTTGTCCGGGCTCGTGCTGTTGCCGGTGGTCGCCGGCGCCGTGCCCTGTCAGTTCGGCTGCCGCGATCCGGAAGGTTGCGATGGCGCGCCCTTGGCAACGGCGGCCACCGCGAGCGCCTCGGTGATTCCGTACAGCCTGCACAACCTGCTGCCCGGCAAGCAGCGGCTCGATCTGCAGGCACCCTCGCGACCGCCACTGCTCGGCGGCGGTGCGCACAATCCGATCGTCATCTACGGCACCTGCGACGACCTCAACGTGGCTCCCGGACTCGGCGACGACGCCGCTGCCTACCTGGAGCGTGACACCAGCAGTGTCGCGCTGTTGCGGCACCGCCTCGACGTGAATGCGAGGGCCTACATCGGCAACGCGGATCCAGTCTCAGGCACGCGCGGCTGGTGGCCCGGCATCGTCAGCTGGATCATCCCGATGGCGTCGGGCCAGACGGCGGAGCTGCGCATCGACTACAGCAGCTATCGTTCCGGCTACAGCTGGTCGCACTACGGTACTCAGCTTCGCGTGATGCTCGATGGCGTGGAGCAGGACTTCGCGTTGCTGGGGTCAGACCAGTTCGCGATCGAGTTGAACTGGACGCCCGAAGGCGAGGCGGTTGTACTCATTGCCGATCTCGACCGCAGTGGAGACGCGCTCGCATCCGCAACGACGGCGATTCCGGTTGTCGGCGCCGCTACGGAATTCTTTCGGCCGCTGAGGGTATTGGTCGGTCGCAACGGCAGCGACGAATTTCCCTGGTCATACGGAGTCCTCGAGATTTCGTCGGAGCTGAGCTACGCGGATTGAACGAACGCGTCGTACGCGGTGCGGTGAGGCGGGCGAGGGGGCGTAGTAGGGATTTCGGAAAACCGCCAGATGGCGGTTTTCCGAGTCGGCGAGTCCGGCACAGTTCAGGACCGCCTTCGCCGATCAAGCGCGGACATGCTCGATCGCGCGCGGCGCATCTCATCCGAATACGTGTTCGCCAACTGAGTGACCGTGGCCGGGCGAAAGGCCGTGAGTCCCTTCGCCCGGCCGGCCAACCTGTTTCGCGATCAGTAGTACGTGGGGCAGGCGGGATCTGAGTGCTGGGCGATCACGTTGATCGATGGACCGCAATAGTTCGGAAAGAACAGGTACTGGCTCGGCGATATGACTTCGACGGAACCAGTCGCGCGCAGGCAGTAGTTCCAGGCCAGGCCCGTGTTGGCGTACGCGTCGCGGGGGCTCACCGTATTGTTGGTGGAGTCGTGGTGGACGTAGTCGTCGACGCGGCCGTACAGCCCACCGGCGAAGTTCGGCTGCGCCGCCGTTGCGTACAGGTCGATGACCGCATGCCATCCGCCCGAGGGCACCGTGCCTGCCGATGTAACCGTGGCCCTCGATCGGGCGAAGCCGCTGGTCATCTGCGGTGCCGCCATCGCAAGCAGCGCGACGTTGAAGCCACACTGCGAAGTGCTGCGTCTATCCTCGTCGTAACCGAAGCCCTTCGCGCCCTCATCGGTCAATGCGCCCAAGCGCCGCGACAATTGTTCTGCGCGACGCTGCAGCTGTTCGCGGTCGCCGGCCTGCTTGGCTGAACCGTCGCCGTTGCGAGACAGGTACTCCAGTTGCGAATTCGCTTCGCGAAGGTTTGCACGCACTGCCGCGACGCCAAAATTGACTTCATAGCGCGTGTCGCCGTGCTCGACGCGGTACTGGCCCTTGCCTACCTTCTGTGCGTGGTCGCCGAACATCGCGACGAACTCGGCTTCGCTGCCGAAGCTCTGCGCCACGGGCGCTGCCGTTTCGGTCTGATGATCGGCAGCAAGCGCCGCCGTGGTAAGGCCGGCAAGCAGCGCAGCGGTCAGAAAGCTCATGCGAATACTCATGCTGTATCTCTCCTGGATTGGGTTGCGGATCAATGCCCGCAACACTCAACTCACGGATTGGCACCAACAGCACTCAACACGCACGCACGACGGGTGCACATCAGCCCGAGTCGGCTGCCGGAATTCACGCGGGGGTTTCGCGCAGCGCTGACGCATCGGCGAGCCCATCGAGGGGTTCGAACAGAATTTGGATCGAAAAAGCCTCGAAACCAAACATACGAAACCAAGCATGAGTGGCTCGAAATTGATTAATCCTGGCCCAGGATCTGGACATTGCTTCGGTCGCGCAGGCTCCTAGACGCGGCGAGGAGACGGACTGGCAGTACGGGGACGAGGCGTAACGCCCCATCGCGGCGAAAGACGCTGGAGTGTTCGGAAACTTGTGGGTTGGAACACTGTGCACCTTCGCAGCCTGGAACTACTGTAGTCCTCCGGAGCCGCGCACGCCGTCTTCGTCGTTCCGTGCGCCCCGGCGCGGGTCGATTGGACGGCTCCAGTATGCAAGGGCAAGCTTGTCAGAGCAGGGCCCCGGACTATTGGTCCGGCACGCAGGCGCGGATCCGGAGGCGGTCCGTGGCGGTACGTAAAAAAGCACGTGGTCCTCGTTCAGGGGGGGAGATCATAGTCGAGCAGTCCGACGCACAGATAACGACATTGCTTTCGCGCTGGAAGGCGGGGGATCGCAGTGTCGAAAACCAGCTCGCCGCGCTGATCTATCCGGCGCTTCATGATATTGCCCGTAGTCTGTTGCGGCGCAATCATGCGGTGCTCACGCTGCGTCCCACTGAGCTGGTGAACCAGGCCTACGAGCGCATCGCCGACCAGAAAGTCGTCGACTGGCAGAACCGCGATCACTTCTATGCGATAGCGGCGCGGGTGCTGCGTCGCGTGCTGATTGACCATATTCGTCAGCGCTTGACGGAAAAGCACGGTGGCGATGTGTGCTTTGTCGAACTGGATCATCCCGAAGTCGCCGAAGTCGCCGGCCCGGGCGACCTTGTCGACTGGCTCGCGCTGGATCAGGCGCTGACCCGGTTTTCCGATCACGACCCGGCCGCGGCGCAGGTAGTGGAGCTGCGCCTGTTCTCCGGTCTTGGCGTGGAGCAGATTGCCATGTTCTGCGGATCATCCACGGCGACAGTCGGGCGGCAATGGCGCTTTGCGCGTGCCTGGCTGGCGGCGCAGATCGGTCGTGGCGCGAGCGGCCGCGCGCAATCGTGAGCGCCGCTGCCGCGCCGTTCGACGCCGATCGGTTCCAACGTCTGCGCGAACTCTTCTTTTCCACGCTTGACCTTCCGCCCGACCAGCAGGACAGCTATGCCCGCGTCGCGTGCGGCAATGATGTTGCACTTGCAGAGGCTCTGGCCGAGCTGCTGCAGCAGGAGCGTCGCCTGTCACACCAAAGCACTGCGCCTCTGATCGATTCGCTGCATCAGGTACTCGGCGAGGCGTTGCCTGAGGTGATACGCGCACAGAGCCGGTTCGGGTCGTATACGGTCGTCGCCGAGATTGGCAGCGGCGGAATGGGGCGCGTATTCCGCGCCGAACGCCGCATCGCCGACGTCGTCCAGACGGTGGCAATCAAGCTGCTGCGCCAGGATCTGCTCAGTCCCGATCTGCTCAAGCGTTTCTCGCTGGAACGACGGCTGCTTGCAGGGCTTAACCATCCCGGCATCTGCCGCCTTATCGACACCGGCGCGCTCGGCGACGGCACGCCCTACGTCGTCATGGAACTGATCGAGGGCGACAGTCTGTTCGAGCACGCCGACCGGCAGCAACTGGATATCGCCGCGCGGCTGCGACTGTTTCGCAAGGTGCTGGCGGCGGTCAGTCATGCGCACCGCCATCTGGTCGTTCATCGTGATCTCAAATCCGGCAATATCCTCGTCGATGGCGAAGGCTCGCCGCGATTGCTGGATTTCGGCATCGCCAAGGCCCTGGACGGCAGCATGGTGGCCGAGGCGACCGCCACGCGCGACCGCTACGTGAGTTTCAGCAATGCTGCACCGGAACAATTGACCGGTGCGACCGTGACGGTGGCCTGCGACGTCTACGCGCTGGGCGCAATCCTGTACGAACTGTTGTGCGGGCTGCCGCCGTTTGATCTGCAGGCAAGCGCCGCTGCGCTGGAGCATCAGATCCTCAGGATTCCACCCGAGTCCATGGCTGGCCGCAGTACCGCGCTGGATCCGGCAATGGCGCGCTGTCGTGGCGGCATGAGTCTCGCCTCGCTACGCCAGCATTTGAGTGGCGATCTCGAGCGTATCGTCGCCAAGTGTCTGCGCAAGGAGCCGGTCGAGCGCTACGCCAGCGTCGAACAGCTCGACGAGGACATCGGCAACTACCTTGAGCAGCGACCGGTGCGCGCCGCTGACGGGCGTCGCTGGTATCGCCTGCGAAAGTTTGTCGGGCGACACCGCCTGTCCTGCGCGATGGCGGCGGGGCTGGGCTTTTGCCTGGTCGCGCTGCTGGCAACCCTGTTCGCGCGCAACGTCGCCGCTACGCGCGAACGCGACCGCGCCCAGCAGGCGTTGGCGATATTGCGCACCGCTCTTCTGTCGGCCGACCCGGCCCGCGTCGCGGGCGAGGACACGACCGTGCGCGCCGTGCTGGATGCGGCGCGTCCGGCACTGGAGCCGAGCTTTGCCGGTCAACCGGAACTGTATGCGTCGCTGGCCGCGACCATCGCCGAAGTTGAATTGTCGCTGGGACTCGCGACGCAGTCGGCCGAACTGTTCGATCGTGCTGCTGCCGCGGCCAAGCGCGGCGACCTGGGACCGCAGCCACATTTCGATCTGCTCGTCATGCGCGCGCGCAGTCTGAATTCGGCCGGCGAATATCGCAGGGCGTTGCGCAGCCTCGATGAGGCCAGGGCGCTCGGACTCGCGCCAACGCCCGAATGGGACGCGACACGTGGCATGACCTTGCTGCGCGAGGGCGATGATGCCAAGGCCGTGGCGCATTTGCGTCAGGCGGTTGCGCGCATGGCCGATCGCCAGCCAGACGACGAGTGGGCGACCGCGGCGCGGCTGCAGTTGGCCGATGCGCTGGTCCAATCTGGCGCAGAGCGAGAAGCGTTGTTTGTTGTCAACGAAACGATTGCGTGGCAGCAGCAGAAACTGGACGAACATCATCCGCGCGTTGCGCTGGCGCGTCTGCAACTGGTACTGCGCCAGCGCGGACTGCGTCCGGGCGAAGAAGTGATTGCCGAGGCACGCAAGGTCCGCACTGAGATCGTCACGATCTATGGTGCGCAGAATCCGCTGGCGGCAAAGGCCGCGATGGTGCTGGGCACCGCGCTGGCCGATCTGGATCAGATCGCCGAAGGCGCCGTCGTGTTTCGCGAAGCCATCGCGATCCTGCGCCAGAGCGTGGGCGACGGGCATCCGAATACCTTGTTCGCTTCCTACAACCTCGCTCAGATGGTGGCGCCCGTGGCAGCGACCCGTGCCGAAGCGCTGACCCTCTACCACAGCACGCTGGCTGCGGCGGAACAGCGGTTCGGTCTGGAAAGCAACGCCGTGGTGATGTTCCGCAGCGGTTACGCGCGCACGCTGATCGCCGACGGCCAGGCCGTCGCCGCGTTGGCGCTCTTGACCGGCACCCCCGCAGTGACCGGCCTGCGCATCGCACGCGACAAGCAACGAAAGGATTTCCTCGAGGTGCTGGACGCCGCCTACGCCGCGGCCGACTGTACTTCGCCGCGCGCGGCGCAGAATGCCGCCTGCGCGGCCGCCGTGGCCTTGCGCGCGGCCGCCGCGCCGGAGGCTCCAGGGAAATGGTAGATGGCACGGGTTGCTGCGTGATCGAATCGTCGTGCGCATCTCGCGTACTCGAGAGCGGGCTCCGTGTCCGCCGCGCCGGATTCATGCCGGCGCGTACCGAATGCATCGCCAATCAGGGAAATTTATCCATGCGTACTCAAACGATTCTGTCGGCGCTTTTCGCGGTAGGCCTGCCGCTCCTATGCAGCGCCGTGGAAACCTGTCCGCCCGACCTCAACGGGGTCTGCCCGCCAAACACGGTCGGCCAGTACTGCCCTGTCGCGCAAGCGCCGACGTGTCCCACCGGCAAAATGACGATCATCGTGCCGGTCAACCAGCCGCCGCCGCCGGAACACACCGATGTGGTGTGCAACTACACCTCGGGACGCTACTACTGCCAGGCCTGGCCACAGAAAGCGGGGCTGAGCTACGTCTGGACGAAATTCGGCAACCTGGCGTTCGTGGCCGCCCCTTACCTCGATGAGTTCGCCGAAGTCACGTGTACTCCCGGCGGAAACAACCGCATCACCGTGACGGTCGGCTCGCCTTACGGTTACAGCACGGCGGCTACGGTCTATCTGTACTGCGGCTACGCCGGCGAATACTGAGCAAGGCACAGACAGGAAAGGCGCGTCTTTCGACGCGCCTTTTCCGGCATTCCATTGCCGTCGTGGGTCACGAAACCCCCGAATTCGACGAAATGTGTGCCTGGATGCCGAAGCCTGGTTGAATCCAAGTCAGAGACTCCGTCACTCACGCAGCCCGCGTCCGGCGGGCGATAGGCAGATCGGCCGGACAGGAGAACCGCATCGCGGACACCTGTGCAGGCCTCTCAGACTTCCTCAGGGGATCGGCGGGATGTTGCCGCAGGTGATGCTGCGCGTGACGGTGCGCGTGGGGCAGCCAGCTGCGACCAGGGTTGCGCTGGTGCTGAGACTGCAGTCCCAGTCGTTGTTGATCGAGGCATTCACGCTGACACTCTGGCCGTTATACAAAGTGACATTTGGAATGGACTGGACGTTGGTCCAGACGCCGTTGGCGGCTGTCGCCGTGACCGTCGTGGAGCCGACCAGCCCGACGCCGATGGCGTAAGCCGTCATGCTGGCTCCGCCGGTAGTGCCGCCAGCGGTCCAGCTGGCGCTGAACACGCTTTCGCCGAGGATGCGATCGCTTTTGCAGGCCGGTGTCAGGTCGTCATACGAGATCTCGCCTTCCAGCTTTCTCGTCGTCAGTCCGGCCGACAGCGCAACGATCGCCGCATCGACCTGATTCAGACTATCGGTCAGACCCTGCAGTATCGCAGTGTCGGACGTGCTCACCTGCTCCTTGAGCAAGGTATTGCGTGTCGCCTCGAGCGACTTCAGCTGACGCTTCAGTGCTTGCGGCCCAAAGCCGACTTCCACGTATTCGCCGTTGGCGAGCGTTTTCGCGTAGATACTCGAGTCGACGCGGGTCCAGCTCGCATCGACCTGCGCTGCGATGTCCAGCACCGCGGCTTCGGTGGATTTTGCAGTGTCTGCGAACGCTGCGACAGGCAGCAGGCAAAGCGAGAGCAGTACGGCCTTTTTCATGGAGGAAACTCCGGCAAGCGAGTAAGGAATACGACATGCAGGGCAGGACTGTCCGGCCCGGAGTCGAGGTCTGCTGCCACGCATGGCGGCTGCGGTCCTGTCTGGAGACTCGAGATATCGATACGGAATCGATCACGCCGCCGCACACGGGTCGTCCACTGCATGATGCCGCCGTGCCCCTGCTCGTGTTCGCGGCCGTCCTCTGGGCAGTCGCGCCATTCGTGCAATCGCGGTCAACGCAGGCGTGCCAAATGCGCATTCGCCCTCGCGAAGTGGTGCGGCGCCACCACCTGCTCGAACCGATGGGTCGGATTATCCGGATCGACGCGACGCTCACTGCGCTTGCACATTTCAAGGCGTGGTCAGGTCAATCGTAGTGGTGGCTCAGGCGATCGGGCCGCAGGCCGGGGCAGCCACACTCGCCTCGTCGTCGCGCGCTCAGGGTCCCGATTCGCGGTCGGCGCGTTGGGCCTGCAGATAGTTGAGATCGAAGTGCCGCCCGAGCAGGTCGATCAGCTTGAGGTTCAGCGCATTGCCGGCGTGCTGCGACGCGGCGGTGGCAAGCGCGTTGCGATGGCGGTCGAACGCGGTGCGGTCGCGCTCGAGAAAGGCAATGGTGGCGAGCGCGTAGTCGTTCCATTTGAACGCGGCGTCCGGCGCTTCGGCGGGCTGCAGCGAGCGGCGCGCAGCGGCGATCGCTGCAGGACGGTCGTCGTGGTGAGCGCGCATCTGCGCCAGATGCCAGTGCACGTTCGACGGCACCGCATCACGCCGCTTCATCCAGGCCTCGATCAGGTCGCCGGCCTCGCGGTAGCACCCTGCCCGCGCCAGCGCACGGAAACCCTGGCCTTCCGTCTGGTCGAACGCGTCGAGCGAAAGATCCATGTCGGTGCGCAGGTGTGCCTGATACGACGCCGCGCAGTCGCTGTTCGCGCTGCCAAGCGCGAACACAAACGGAATTTTTGCGCTGCCAAGCGCGAACACGAGCGGAATATTTGCGCTGCCAAGCGCAAATAGCGGCGGCATTTTCGCGCCGGCCGGCGCGGCCGTCGCCAGCAGGTTCGTGCTGCCCAGTGCGAATGTCAGCAGTAGTGAAGCGATGGTAGGCATGGCAGCTCTCCGGTGGCGGGTTCGATGCATATACGGCCACTGGCGCGCGCGCGGATCATCCGGCCGGTGCGCACCGCTACTGCCCGGCTGCGGTCGCGCCGGGCGCATCCGCCCTGCCGTCGAGCCGGAAGCTGGCGCTGGCCACGTCGGCGTCGAACGTGATGCGCAGGTCCAGTCCGCAGCGTTCGCCGAGGCGGCGCACGATGTCCAGGCCGAGGCCGAAGCCCGCGCTGCCTTCGCGCTTGGCGTAGGGCTCGAAGCAATCGGTCGCGGCGGGTGCGGCAATGCCGCGGTTGACGACGCGCAGGCGCGCTCCATCGCTATCGATCGTGACGCTGCCGGCCTGCGTATGCGCGAAGGCGTTGCCGATGAGATTCGACAGCAGGATGTGCGCAACGGCTGCGGGGATCGTCGTCGTCGCACCGGCGCTGACCTCGACGCGGACGTCGACGTTCTTTCCCTCCAGCAGCGTCGCCTGTTCGACGATGACGCGCTCGAGTACGGGCAGTACAGCGATACGCACCACCGGTGCCGGCGCCGACTCGGCGCGTGCGAGCACCAGCAGGGTATCCATCGTCTGCTGCAACTGCAGTACGGACTGCTGCAGGTGGGCCAGGTGCTGCCGGCCCTGTGGCGACAGTGTCGGTTCGCTGTCGATCCGCTCGGCCGCGCCGCGGATCACTGCGAGCGGCGTGCGCAGTTCGTGGCTCGCGTCGCGCGTGAATTCGCGTTCGCGCGCGAGGGCATCGTGGATGCGCCGTGCCAATGCCTGCAGCGCCTGCGCGAGCGTGCCGATTTCGTCATTGGCGAAGCCCTGCGCGAGGTCATGCGGCAGCTGCTGCGCATTTGATCCGTCGATGCGCGCGACGAGGCGCGACAGCGGCGCCGTGACGCGCCGCGCCAGCAGCAGGCCGGCCAGCAATGCGAGCGCGACCAGTAGCAGCGCCGACCACGCGAGCCACTCCAGCACCCGGTCGCGCATTGGCCGCACGACGAGCTGCCGGCTGACCTCAGCGACGAGCCAGGCTTTCGCGTCAGCCGCGTCGAGCCTCAGCACGTGATAGTGGCGCCCTTCGCGTCCGCCCGCTTCGCGGCGTCGCGGTTCCGCGGCGAGCAATTCGTCGAGCCCGTCCGGCAGCGCATCGCCGGCCGCGTACACACGCATGAACGGCTGCCGCGGCACAGACCACTCGCCGTGTCGTTGCCGGTGTTCCTGCTGCAGATCGGCTTCCTGACGCAGCAGGTTGCCGAAGAACTCGTCTTCGGTCGCGTACATGAAGATCACGGCGTAGCCGCCGAACAGTCCGGCCGTGACCAGGGTGAACGATGCAAACGCGGACATGAGCCGATTGCGCAAGGTCTGCCGCCGTGCACTCACGCGTCGCTGTCCAGTTTGAAGCCGACGCCGTGCACAGTCTTCAGCAGTGGCCGGTCGAACGGCTTGTCCAGCGCCTGGCGCAGCAGGTACAGGTGGGTGCGCAGCGGATCGGACAGCGGTGCCTCGTCGCCCCAGAGACGCTGGACCAGTTCGCTGCGCGTCAGCGTGCGCGGCCAGGCTTCGGCCAATGCCAGCAGGATGCGATACGGCGTCTGCTGCAGCTCGAGCAGCACACCGTGGCGCCGTGCTTCGTTGCGGCGCCGGTCGATGGTGAGCGAGCCGATGCGCAGTTCGTGCGTCGCGCCAACGCGGTGGCGTTGCGACAGCGCCAGGCAGCGCGCGATCAATTCCTTGCCCGCGAACGGCTTGACCAGATAGTCGTCGGCACCGGCGGCGAAGCCGTCGAGCTTGTCGTCGAGGCTGTCGCGCGCCGTCAGCATCAGCACGGGAATGTGGCGGTCGGCGCGCTCGCGCAGATGGCGGCAGACGTTCAGGCCATCCATGCCCGGCAGGTTGAGGTCGAGTACCAGTACGTCCGGCGGTTCGGCCAGCGCCAGCTGCAGGCCGCTGCGGCCGTCGGCGGCGAAATCCGCGCGATGACCCTGCGCCTGCAGGGTCTCAGCGAGGCTGCTGCGCAGGGCGAGGTTGTCCTCGACCACGAGGATATGCAGGCGCTGCGGCATGCGTCAGCCGTCGATCTTGCGTTGGAGTTGCTTAGCTTCGTCCATCTCCGGGTCACTCGCCAGTACGGCGGCCAGCAGTTTGCGCGCCTGCGCGGCGTCGCCGAGGCGCCAGTGTGCTTCGGCCATGCCGAGGCGAAGCTGGGGCTGCGGCATGTACGGCGCGGCGAGCTGCATGATCGCGAGCGCGTCACGTACGGCGGCGTCGTGTATGGCGCTCTTGAGCTGGTAGTAGCCGAGCAGACCGATCAGGTCCACGTCGACGTTCTGCCGTTCCGCGGCGAGTTCGGCCTTCGCTTCGCCTGCTTTGCCTGCGAGCAGGCGTTGCACGATTTGCATGCTGCGCTCGTCGCGCCAGGCGGTGCGCGCGACCGGCACGCGGCCGCTGGCCTTGACCAGCGCCTCGGCCACGAGCGCGGTGGAATACGGGTTTTGTCCGGTGATCAGGCGGCCGTCGACGACGAGCTTGGGCAGCATCAGCGGCGCCTCTTCCCAGCGCGCGCCGCGCTCACGCATCGCGTCCTCGAGCTGAAAGCGGAACGATGCGGCCCAGCGCTTGCCGAACAGCGCTTCTTCCTCGTTGCTGAAGCCGGTCAACGCCTTGCCGGCGACCAGCAGCGAGCCATCGGCCAGGCGCACGTCGACCAGCGCGGCCGGTCCGTGGCAGACCGCGGCGACGATGCCACCCTGCTCGTAGACGTGCGCGAGCAGCCGGCCCAGTGCCGCATCTGCCGGCAGGTCGAACATCGCGCCCTTGCCGCCGACCACATAGACCGCCGCATAGTCCTGCGCCTTCAGCATCGCGGTCGGCTGCGTCGCGGCGAGCTTCGTCATGGCCTCCGTATCGGCGAGCACGCGCGCGTTGTAGGCGGCCTCGGGGTCGAATTTGTCGGCCTCGACCCGGCCACCCTGCGGGCTGGCGACGTCGACCGCGAATCCGTTGTCGCGGAAGATCGCCCAGGCTTGCGCGAATTCATCCATCTCGAATCCCGGCCGCGTTTTGCCCTGGTCGCGGCCTTCGCCGCTGACGACGATGAGCACGGTGTCCGCTGCGCCGGCGATGCCGGCGACGGCGCAGAGCAGCGTGGCGAATACGGTACGGCGGAGCGGATACAACAGGGACATGGGCAACCTCAGGCGGGCGGGGACGGGTGCTCAGCCTGAGGTCGGGACGTGAAATGGATTTCAAAAAACAATTTCAGAGGGCGGCTGCCGGAATGCGGCCGCGCAGGCCGGCGTACGAGGAACGCGTGAAGGCGCGCCGGTCAGCGTGGCGCTATCGCGTTCAGAACGCCGCCTTGATCGCCTGCAGCAGCGGATCGCGCTGGCCGGCCGGGCGCTCGGGGATATGGCCTTGGCCGATGGTCCAGATGATGGTGCCACCGATGCCGTTGCGGCGTGCCCAGGCGCCTTTCGCGGCGATGGACTGCTCGTCGTCGTACGACAGGAAGTTGCATTGCTGCGGGCCGAACGGGTTGACTGAGCCGAGGTAGGGCATGGACGCGGCGGCGTCCCACTGGCGCAGCGGGGCGCTGTAGTAGCTCTGCATGATGTTGCGGTAGCTCAACGCGTTGTCGCTGGCGACGACCGTGCCGCCGAACAGGCGCGGCGCGTTCACGCCGCGCCAGCAGGTGCCGTAGAACGGGATGCCCATGCCGAGGCGCGTGCGCCGTACGCCGGAGCGCAGGTAGAAATCGATGCTGGTTTCCACCGAGCTCGGCGTGTTGCCGCCGGCACCGGCCAGCGCGGAGCTGTGCCAGCTCTGCCAGCCGTCCCAGGCGCCGGCCATGTCGTAGCTCATGACGTTGATCTGGTCGAACAGCGGCGCGATGCTGCGGAAGAACGCGCTGGGCGTGCTCGCGAAGTTGGCGTTGATCCAGCCAACCGGCACGGTCAGCACGAGGTTCGGCCGCTGCGTGCGCAGGGCCTGGGCCAGCGCAAGGAAATTCGGCTCGTCGGCCGCCTGGATCGGTTCCCAGTCCAGATCGAGACCGTCGAAGCCCAGGCTGTCCATGGTCGCGAGCAGGTTGTTGACGAAGGTCGCGCGGTTCGCCGCCGACGCGGCGCCAACCCAGCCGGCGTATTCGCCAGCGCCACCGACCATGAGGATGGCCTTGACGCCGTTGGCGCGCGCGGCGGCCGTTGCCTGCTGCGCCCAGATAGGCCCGTTGATGTTGTCGATGTCGAAATGCGTGTTGACCGTGCCGTTCGCGTTCGGCGTCACGCGGCCGACCATGAGGTGGGTAAGGGTTGAAAAATCCACCTCTGCAATCGGATACAGGTCGCGCTGATAGCCGACGTGGTAACCGGCGACCCAGCGCCGCTCGAAGCTCGACGCGAATAGCGTGTCGTCGGCGAACACGGTGGCGGTAAAGCCGGACAGGCACAACAGCAGAACGAAGCGCGGCAACATGGGGTACCCCTGACATGGACGAAGGCGGCGGCAGACTGCCGCTCGGCGGGACAGACGCGGTCCGGCACCGGAAACTGTCATTGTGCGTCGGCTTACCGATGGGCGCGTGCGCGAGTTCACATTGCCGGCAACGGCGCGGCCCGGCTACGCTGCGCGGCCGCCACGCAGGAAGCCGCGCCATGACCACGCCACGTGCCGAATCCGTGCCGACGCTGCGCCGCTGGGCGATGCTGGTCGGCGCGGTCGCCGTTGCGGCGATTGCCGGTGCGCTGCTGCCGGACCTGCGACCGCTGCACTACGTCGCCAAGCCGCTGGCCACGCTGCTCGTCGTCTTGCTGGTCTGGCGCTCGCCCGCGCCGCAGCGGGACTACCGCCGTGCAGTGCTGGCCGGCCTGCTGCTGTCCACACTGGGTGATATCTGGCTGATGCTGCCGCGGGACGCGTTCATCGCGGGCCTGGCGAGCTTTCTCCTCGCGCACCTGACGTATCTGTTCGCGTTCACGCGGCGTGTCCGGTTGCAGCCCTTGCGTTGGCCATATTTTGCCTACTCGGTGCTCGCGGCCGCCGTGCTCGCGCTGTTGTGGCCGCGGCTGCCGGATGCGTTGCGGGTGCCGGTCGTGATCTACGTCGTCGCGTTGGCGGCGATGGCCGCGCAGGCGGCCGTGGTGGCCTTGCGGCTACCTTCCCGCAGCAGTACCGCTGCGGCGTTGGGCGGCCTGATCTTCGTGATTTCCGATGCACTGCTCGCGATCGATCGCTTCCACACGCCGCTGTCGCTGGCGCCGCTGTGGGTGCTCGCGAGCTACTGGCTCGCGCAGTTCCTGATCGGGCGTTCGGTCTGGAACAGCCAGGCGTGACCACCGCGCGCGCCGGCGCGCGTACTGAGACTGCCGAAACGCACTGGTTCCGGCCGCGCACGCGACGTTTACCGATCGCCTTCCCTGAGCCGTATCGGCCGCTGCGCACCCGCGCAAAGCGCCGGTGCGGATGATCTGTTTACGAGGGAAGGGAGCGCGCCAGCGCGTTACCGCGCCCGGCGCGCTCCCGCAGACATCAAAGCTGCTGCGTACCGAAGGTATCGCAGAGGTTGACGTCGCCGCGTTCGAGGCCCAGGCGGAACCAGCGCACGCGCTGGGCCGAGCTGCCGTGGGTGAACGAGTCGGGCACGACATGGCCGCGCGACTGCTTCTGCAGCTTGTCGTCGCCGATCGCCGTCGCGGCGGCCAGGGCGGATTCCACGTCGCCCTGTTCCAGCCACTGCAGCTGGCGCTGCGCCTGGTGGGCCCAGACGCCGGCGAAGCAGTCGGCCTGCAGTTCCTGGCGCACGGACAGTCCTGCGGCGCCTTCCATCGGCGCTCCCTGGCGGCGCAGTTCCTCGGTCTTGCGCATCACGCCCATGAGGTTCTGCACATGGTGGCCGACCTCGTGTGCGATCACATAGGCGCGGGCAAAATCGCCGGACGCCTTGAAGCGATTCGACAGATCGTCGAAGAAACTCGTGTCGAGGTAGACCTGCTGATCGCCCGGGCAATAGAACGGACCGACAGCCGAACTGGCCGAGCCGCAGGCCGAGTTCACGCCGCCCTGGAACAGGACCAGGCGCGGCACCTGGTATTGGCCGCCCTTCGACGCGTAGATCTGTTGCCAGACGTCTTCAGTGCTGCCGAGCACGGCGCGCACGAATTCGGTGGTCTGGGTTTGCGCGGGGGCCTGCTGGGTCTGTGTCTGCGGTGCCGGCCCGCCGCCGTCCTGCATCAGCAGCGAAAGGACTTCGAGCGGATTCTTGCCGAGCGCCCAGCTGATCAGGACGACGACGACGATACCGCCTATGCCCAGTCCCGGGCCGCCGCCGAAGCGGCGTGCACCGCCACCGCTGGCTGAAACGACGTTGTCGCTGCGTCGACCTTTCTGCCAAAGCATGTATCTCTCCTCAAGGATGGGCGGACCGATGGGCGCTCGTTGCGATGGTAGCCGAACACCCGTGGAGGCACTTTCACGGCGGATGGGGGAAACCGCTACTGGCCTTCGGCTTCGCGCAGCTTGGCGTCGGTCGCTTCTTTCTGCGCGTCGACCTGGCCCTGTACGGCTTTCGCGCGCTGCAGCGCCTGGAGCTGCGGATCGATCACGGTCGGGGTAGGGGTCTGGGTTGGCGCGGGCGGCGGTGGCGGTGGAGCGGCAGGCTTGTCGCTGCCGGAGCAGGCACTGAGTGCGACGAGGGCGGTGGCAAGCGCAAGGACACGGAACATCGCGATCTCCAGGGAAGGACTGCCGGGTGGCGGGTCGTTTTTGACAGCCTGCTAAAGTCTGCGCCCCCCTCCCATGCACAACAAGGCGGAGCCTGCCGCAATGACGATCGCATCACGCTGGCGACTGGATGGGCGCACCGCGCTGGTCACCGGTGCCAGCCGCGGAATCGGGCTGGCCTGCGCACGCGAATTCGCGCTGCTCGGTGCTGACGTGCTGCTGGTCGCGCGCGACGAGCTGCACCTGGAAACCGTGCGGGCCGAGCTCGTCGACGAATTTCCCGACCAGGATATCGCCGCGTTTGCCGGCGACATGGCCGAGCGCGAGCAGCGCCTCGAACTGTTCGACTGGATCGCGGACCGCGGCAGCAGCCTGTCGCTGCTGGTCAACAACGTTGGCGGCAACCAGCGCAAGCCGACGCTCGACTACAGCGAGGACGAATACCGCGCGCTGTTCGAGACCAACGTGTTCAGCGCGTTCGAGCTGTGTCGCCTCGCCCATGCGCAGCTGGCCGAACACGGCGCTGCGGCCATCGTCAACGTGGGCTCGGTGTCGGGCCTGATCCATGTGCGCACGGGCTCGCCCTATGGCATGACCAAGGCGGCACTGCATCAGCTGACGCGCAACCTCGCCTGCGAATGGGCTGGCGACGGCATCCGCGTCAACGCGGTCGCGCCGTGGTACATCCGCACGCAGCGTTCCGAATCGGCGCTGGCCGATCCCGAGTACCTCGAGGAAGTGCTCGAGCGCACGCCGCTGCAGCGCATCGGCGAGCCCGAGGAAGTCGCCGCCGCGGTCGCGTTCCTGTGTCTTCCGGCCGCGAGCTACATCACGGGCGAATGCATTGCCGTCGACGGCGGTTTCCTGCGCTACGGCTTCTGAGCACGAAGCGGATGGCCGCGCTGCGCCGCAGGCGTCAGACTCCGGCGATGCCATTGCCCTCCACGCGCTTCGACCTCGCCTTGCCCGCGCGCTATCCAGCCGAGGCAGTGCTGGCTTTTTTCGCCCGGCGCGCGATTCCGGGCGTGGAACAGGTCGCCGGTTCCTGCTACCGGCGCAGTTTCGCGTTCGCCGGAACGGCCGGCTGGTTCGAGGTGGACATCGGGCGCGGCATGGTCGAGGTGACCCATGCCACCGCGGACGCCATCGAAAAAGTGCGCTCGCGCGTGCGCACATTGCTCGACCTCGATGCGCCACAGGCGCGGATCCGTCGCTGCTTCGCGCGCGACGCGCGGCTGGGGCCACTGCTGCGTACACACGGCGACATCCGCGTGCCCGGCTGCTGGGACGGGTTCGAACTCGGCGTGCGCGCGGTGCTCGGGCAGCAGATTACCGTCGCCGCCGCGCGCACGATCGCCGCGCGCATCATCGCGCGCCACGCCGTGCGCATCGCCCATGCCGACGGCGAGGAAAGCTGCCACAGCCTGTTCCCGGACGCCGCTGCGCTTGCGACAGCGAACCTCGACGGGCTGGGCCTGACCGGCGCGCGCATCGCGACGGTGCAGGCGCTGGCCCGGGCGGTGTCGGTTGGCGAGGTCGATTTCGATCCAGCCCAGACGACGGCCCACTTCGTGGCACGCTGCACGGCGGTGCGCGGCATCGGCGACTGGACCGCGCACTACATGGCCATGCGCGCGCTGCGCGACGCGGACGCGTTCCCGGCCGCCGACATCGTGTTGCGCAAGGTGCTGCAGCCCGGCACGACGCTGAGCGCGAAGCAGCTGGAACAGGCCAGCCAGGTCTGGCGCCCGTTCCGTGCCTATGCGGTACTGCTGCTGTGGCGCGCGGCGTGAACCGGCCAACACCCGAGACGGAATCCCGACGCATGCACGACGATGACCTGGTCTACGACATCGCGCCATCGCCGATCGGCCCGCTGCTGCTCATAGCGAGCCGGCGCGGCGTGCGCCGCATCGAATTCCCGCGCAACGGCCGCGTGACGATGCCGGACTACGGCTTGCCGCAGGATGCGGCGCGCCTGGCCTATGCTGCCGAACAGCTGCGTGCGTATTTCGCTGGCGAATGCATGACTTTCGATTTCGCGCGCGACGCCGAAGGCACCGCGTTCCAGCACGACGTCTGGAACGCGCTGTGCGAGATCCCGCTCGGCGAAACCATCAGCTACGGCGAGCTGGCGCGGCGCCTCGGGCGCCCCAATGCGAGCCGCGCGGTCGGCGCGGCCAACGGTTCCAATCCGCTGCCCATCGTCGTGCCCTGCCATCGCGTTATCGGCAGCGACGGCAGTCTCACCGGATTCGGCGGCGGCCTGCCGGCCAAGCGCTGGCTGCTCGACCATGAGCGACGCCATGTGCCGCGGCCACCGTTGCAGCTGATGTGAGCATTCCCGGCGTCGTGTGAATGGCGCTGTCCGCGACTATCCACAGGGGATGTGGAAACCCCCCGTAACAAGCCTGTGGATGGATCGCTGCAAGCCTTGGTACAGCTGGCTCGCGCACGCTTTGCGCAAGATTTCGCCAGCGCCCTCGGCGCTATCCACAGGGGCTGTGGACAAGCATGGTGACAAGTCTGTGCATAGCCTCCGCAGCGCGAGCCGCGGCGCGGCCCGTGCACGCATTGCGCAAACTTTGCTCAATGCTGTCCGCGTGGTGGGTACTTTGAAACAAAGGGGATAAGTTTCAATTGGCGCATCGAATTTTCCACGTCCGCTGTGGACAAGCGAGCGGCATAGCCTGTGGATCGATTGCTGCAAGCCGCATGGCGGCTCAGGTTGTCGCTTTGCGAGACTTCGCCTCAGCAGCCGGCGAGCTTGTCGGCGAGCACGCGTGCCTCGTTGGCCAGACCGGCGCGTTCGTCCTTGCTCGCGCTGCGCTGCCGCGACAGGTTGGCGTCGAGCTGGCTGCGCAGCGCGCGGCAGGCTTCGGCCGGGACCAGCTTCTGGCAGGTGTCGCGCACTTCGACGTAGGCGCCGGCGAGGGCGTTGGCGCCGCCGGACTCGGCAACAGGCGGGCGGTTGAGTTCCGGTGCGGAGACGTGGGCATTGTCTGCGAGCGAGCTGCCCGGCAGGCCGACCACGCCGGCCGGAACCTGATACGGCCGCGTTTCGCCGGTTTCGCTGTAGTAGATCTTGCCGTTGTCGGCGCGTACGCATTGATAGAGCGCGGGAACCGGCGGTCGTGGCGGCGGCGGTGCCGGCATGGCACGTGGCGCTGGTTCGGCGGCTGCGGCTTCCGCCGGAGGTTCCGCCTGCGGATCTTCAGGTGGCGGTGGCGGATCGCGCAGGTATTCGAAGGCCTTGCTCTGCTGGCCGCCGCCACAGGGCTTGTCCTGGAACGAGATCGCGCCGTTCGCGTCGGTGCAGCGGTAGCCGGTGTTGGTGGCGGCGCCCAGTAGCCCGGCAGGCAGGCAGGCGGCGGCGAACAGGATCAGGCGGGGCAGGGCGCTCATGAAAGGCCGATTCTACGCTGCGACTTCGCTTGCGGGGCGAGGCCTGTGCCGCAATGCTTGACGCTTTGCCGCGCCGGAACCCCGCCATGCCCGAGTTCGTCGATTTCTTCAGCGATACCAAGACCCGCCCCACGGCAGCGATGCGCGCCGTCATGGCCAACGCCGAAGTCGGCGACGAACGGGCCGGCGAAGACCCCAGCGTGAACCGGCTCGTCGCGCGTTGCGCGGAACTGCTCGGCAAGCCAGCGGCGCTGTACCTGCCCTCCGGCACCATGTGCAACGAGATCGCGCTCGCGGTGCATTGCCGGCCCGGCGACGAGGTGATCTGTGATCGCACCTCGCACCTGATCGGCTTTGAAGGCGGCGGCCCGGCTGCGCTGGCCGGTGTCATGCTTACGTCCCTGGCCGGCGACCGCGGTCGCTTCGACGCGGCGCAACTCGCCGCCGTGCTACGGCCGGACCGGCCGTATGCGCCGCGCCAGCGCCTGGTCGAGGTCGAGCAGACCGCCAATCTCGGCGGCGGGGCGATCTGGCCGCTGGCGCAATTGCAGGGCGTTGCCGCCGCGGCGCGTGCGCACGGCCTGCTCACCCACATGGACGGCGCGCGCCTGCTCAATGCCGTCGTGGCCAGCGGGGTGGCCGCGGCCGACTACGCGCGTGACTTCGATTCGGTCTGGATCGACTTTTCCAAAGGACTCGGCGCGCCCGGCGGCGCCGTTCTGGCCGGCAGCGAGGAATTCATCCACGAGGCGACCCGGCTCAAGCTGCGCTGGGGCGGAGCGATGCGCCAGAGCGGCATCATCGCCGCGGCCTGCGACTACGCGCTCGACCATCATGTCGAGCGACTCGCGGACGACCACGCCAACGCGGCGGCGCTGGCGCGGGGCATTGCGGCGATCGACGGGCTTGCGATCGACCTGGACGGCGTACAGACCAACCTCGTCTACTTCGACGTGCTGCGCGACGGGTTGGACGCGTCGCAGCTCTGTGCCGCGCTGCTCGCGCGCGGTGTGCGCATGGGCGAGATGGGCGCGCGCACGGTACGCGCGGTCACGCACCTCGACGTCGATTCGGCGGCGGTCGGGAAGGCGCTCGCGGCGCTGCGCTCGGAGATGGCCGTCTGAGCGCCTGCCGCGAGTGGCTATGGGTCTTCTGTACGCAATTGCGCGGTTAAATGGCGCAAAAGGGATGTGTATATCTTTGTTTGGGACGCCTCGTATCGGCCGCTCTCCGCATTCCTGCGCGCAACGGGCTTTGCCGGAACCGCCAGCGCTGACGCCGGAGCCCGCGGCGGTGTGTTTCAGCGACGCCGCTGCACCGCCTGCGGCAGGGCTGCGAGACGACGGTACTCGTCGCGATCGAAATACTGTGGATCGTCGAGGTGCTGAACTGCCATGCCGGTGGCGTCGTCGCCCCAGAACAGCTCGCTGCCCAGGCGCAACGTCGGCACCCCGAAGACGCCGTTCTCCAGCGCCTGTGCGGTGTTCGCACGCAGCTGCTGCTTGACCTCATCATCGGCCAGCGCCGTATCGACGTCCTCGATGCCCAGTTCGTGCGCGAGCCCGCGCAGCGCATCAACCGAATCGGCAGCTTCGCCGTTCTGCCAGATGTGCACAAAGATGCGTTCCACCGCGTCCCAGCCCGTGCCCGCCGCAACGCAGAGCCGTGACGCGGGCAATGGATTGAACGGATGTGCCGGCGGAAAGCGCAGCGGCACGCCCTGCTGCGCCGCCTGCCATTGCACGAACCGATAGGTGAAGTCGCGCTTGCCCGGAATCTCGGCCGGGCCGAGCTGGCCGAGCTTGTCGAGTACCGCCGCGAACAGGATGGGCACGGGCTCGATCGTGATGCGCGCGCGCAGCGCGATTACCTTGCGCAATTGCAGCCAGGCGAACGGCGAGATGAAATCGAAATACCACTGGGCCTGCATGTCTGCCTCGTTGTCACGGCGAAGGCGCCAAGGTTAGCGTGGCGCCGTCACCGGGCCCCGTGCGGTTCCGGACAGAGCACGGGCAAAATCGGCCACGCGGTTCGCCGGCTCAGCCCTCGATCACCGCCTTGAGCCGGTCCAGCGCCTCGCCCCAGGCACGGCGCAGGCCGTCCGCATCGGCACGGTTCTGCAGGCGCTCGTGCGTGACCATCACCGTGGTCTTGGCGCCGGCCGGTGCGAACTTGACCTCGACCGGCGTGTCGGGCGCGGCATCAGGCTGCTGCCAGACCAGCTTGATGGTCTTGGCTGGGCTCAGCTTACGGATCAATGCCCGATTGCCGTCACCGTTGTACAGCGTGCCGCCGTCGCGGAATTCCAGCGCGTGGCCGGAACCGAGCCAGCGATCCAGCGCCGCTGCACTCGCGAAGGCGTCGTAGCAGTCGTCCGCCGCGGCCTTGATGCTCTTGGTCGCGCAGATCGTATAACCCTTGGCGCGGCCGTCCTTTTCGACGATGCCCTTGGCCGCTTCGTACTCGATGTTCAGCGTCGCGATCCACCAGGGATCGAGCTTGTAGCCGTCGAGCAGGCGCTGGCCGATCTCGCGTCGTCCGAGGGCGGCGCCGCCCCAGCGATCGATTTCGGCAAACCACTGTGGCAGTGATTTGCCGGTGGCGGTCGCCGCCGTGCCGATGTCGTGGTCGGGTTTGAGTTCGATGCGCATGACGTGGCTCCCGTGCCCGCGCTCAATGCCACAGGCCGAGGATCAGCCCGATCGCCGTGAATTGAAGCGTGTGATAGCCGCCGTCGATGAGAAACAGCCGGAGACTCCGCCGCGCGAACAGGTAATTGGTGCCGAAGCTTGACGCGACCCAGAACAGGCCAGCCGCAAAACCGGCGCCGAGGCCGAACGCCATCGGCGGCCGGGGTCCGAGGAAGATCGCGAACATCCATACGGCGAGCAGGCTGAGCACGAACGACCCGCCGAAGATGCGCGCCATGTTGCCGCGCGCGAGCTCGTCGTCGCTCAGGCCCACTTCCCGCTGCCAGGCCTTGCCGAACAGCAGCGGCGAGTACCACAGCCCGCCGATTACGAAACCCGCGACCGCGGCGGCCAGCACGGCCCAATAGTTCACTGGCATCACACGACTCCTTCTGGTTGACGTGCAGCAACGCTATGGGCCCGGCGACGCCGGGTATTGGAAAAAAGTCACCTGACCACGACACTGCCCGGGTCGGGCTGCGCACTACGCAGGAAGGCGGCCGGCGTGAGGCCGGAGAACTGCTGGAAATCGCGGATCAGATGGGACTGGTCGTAGTAGCCGCAATCGGCGGCGAGTCTGGCCCAGTCGAGCGGGGCGCCAAGCTGGCCGAGCACCTGCTGGAACCGATGGATGCGGGCCAGCGATTTCGGCGGCAGGCCGACCGCGCGGCTGACGACGCTGCCGAGGTATTTGCGGCTGCAGCCGGCCTCACGCGCGAGTTCCTCGGCGCGCACGCGGCCGCCGGATTGGTGGATGCGCGCCAGCGTCCAGTGCACCAGCGGATGGACGCTGCGGCCACTCATACACAGGTCGAGCAGCCAGTCCTCGACGAGATCCAGGCGCGCCGCCACGCTCGCCGTATCGAGCAGGCGTTCGCGCAGACGCAGCGCTGCGGCACCGATCAGGTCCTGCAGCGGGCCGGTGCGGTTGGCGAGTTCCGCCTGCGACCAGGGCAGCAGGCTCGCTGCGCCGCTCGCGCCGAAGGCGACACCGAGCAGCACGCTGCCATGCGGCGCGGCGGTTTCGATCGGACCTTCGTGCAGGCCGGAAAACCAGATGTCGTCGAACACGACGCGCAGTTCCGGCGGCCCGGGCAGGAACAGGTATTGCGGCGGTCCGAGATTGATCAGCAGGTAACTGCGCGCCTGCGGCAGGATGCGGTCGCGCTGGTAGGTGACCTGACCCGCGCCGTGCCAGAGCTGCGCGATGTGCTGGCGCAGCGCCGGGTGCGGCCGGCGCAGGGCGACATCCCAACTGCCCAATGCGGAGTCGTGCCGATGGACCTCGATTACGCCCGATGCCATTCAGCCCCCACCCCCTGGTTGCGCGAGGCGATTATGGCGCGTATCCGGGCGCACGGGGTTTACGCTGCCGCGTCGTTTGCGATCCGCCAAAAACGGGTGCAGCCGTTTCGTACCCAGGGCCAGGGCCAAAGTCGAGCGAACACATTGCCGGTCGGCGCGAAACGGCGTGGTAGTATCGACCGGCTTTTATAACTAGAACATCGCTGGCGTGGCGTCGCCGGTAACCCTGTCCCGCCGCGCGGGTATCCACGGGGAAAGCATGAAAGACAAGAACGAGATCGTCAGCAACTGGTTGCCGCGCTATACCGGCGTGCAACTGCAGGACTTCGGCAAGTACGTGTTGCTGACCAACTTCAGCAATTACGTGGAATTGTTTGCACAGTGGCACGGTGTCGAGGTCTGCGGACGCGACAAGGCCATGCCCAGCGCCCATGCCGATGGGCTCAGCATCATCAATTTCGGCATGGGCAGCCCCACGGCCGCGACCATCATGGATCTGCTCTCGGCCATCATGCCGAAAGCCGTGCTGTTCCTCGGCAAATGCGGCGGGCTCAAGAAAAAAAATCAGCTCGGTGACCTGATCCTGCCGATCGCGGCACTGCGCGGCGAAGGCACGTCGAACGACTATTTCCCGCCCGAAGTGCCAGCCCTGCCCGCATTTACGCTCCAGCGCGCCGTGTCCTCGACTGTACGCGACCATGGCCGCGACTACTGGACCGGCACGGTCTACACGACCAACCGGCGTGTCTGGGAACACGACGACGCGTTCAAGTCGTACCTGCGGCGCACGCGCTGCATGGCCATCGACATGGAGACGGCGACAGTGTTCAGCGTCGGCTTTGCCAACAAGATTCCGACCGGGGCGCTGCTGCTGGTGTCCGATCAGCCGATGATCCCCGAGGGCGTGAAGACCGAGGAAAGCGACCGCAAGGTCACCGGCGAGTTCGTCGAGGCGCAGATCCGCATCGGCATCGACGCACTCAAGGAAATCCGCGACGAGGGACAGTCGGTCAAGCACCTGCGCTTCTGAACTATGCCGCGCAGGCCTGCATCACGCGACTACGCGGCTGCTGCCTATGCCGCGTAGTCTTCTGCTGGTGGGGCGCGGGGAGCGTGTGGTTCGTGACGCGTGAAAGCGCGGGACGTCTGACGATGTGCAGACCTCGCGCTCAGCCATGGCTGACGCCGAACATCGGTCGGCCGCGCTTAGTTCTTCTTGACGTCGTCCATGCTCCAGTTGAACTGGAGCAGGATCACTGAAGGCTGTTTGTCGCCTTCGAAGCGGACCTTGCAGTCCAGCGTCTGCTTGTATTCGCTGGTCAGGCCCTTGTCGAAGACGATTTCTCCATTGAGCGCGAGAATGTCGCCGCTTTCGGCCCTGGCCTTGCTCGCCATCGATTTGACGTCGAGTTCAAAAGTACGGCCCGCCAGTTTGTTCCTGACCGCCGCCTCGCAGGCGCGGGCTGCCGTTTCTTCCCGACCGCCGCCACAGGCACTGAGCAATACCGCCATTGCGACCGCCACCATCGCTGCGCGCATCGACTGTCTCCCCTGTTGCTACCCGATCCGGAGGCACTGGACTGTGACAGCTTCGTCCGGATCTGACCGATTGGTTCGGAGTATAGCAGCGGCCTATGCATCCGCCGTGCCCGTGCGGGCACGCCGCAGGCAACATTGCGGTTGCCTGCAACATGAATGCAGCAATAGGAAATCTTCGTAAACGAAGACAGTGTTGCCCTCAGACCCTGCGCGCGATTTCCACAATCCCGCCCCCTTGGGCGTTACGAGTGATCAGAACCTGCGGTTCTGCGCGATCACCTGATCTCAACAACCCCGCCAAACGCTGCGCGTTTGGTCGAGCCCGGCCCGTTGGGCGTTCAGAGTGATCAGAACCTGCGGTTCTGCGCGATCACTTGATCTCCACAACCCCGCCAAACGCTGCGCGTTTGGTCGAGCCCGGCCCGTTGGGCGTTCAGA
>NZ_JAVTWC010000002.1:0-31645 GCF_032229445.1 Tahibacter sp. | reverse complement strand
GTGATCAGAACCTGCGGTTCTGCGCGATCACTCTTCACCCCCTCTCACTCGAGGGGCTCCGAGAGTAAAGGTGGTGTTTGCCGGGATCAGAGGGCATCAATAGCGCGGAATCGACGTATCGATCTGACGCGACCACGCATCGATGCCGCCTTCTACGTTGAAGACCTGGCGAAAGCCCAGGCCGCGGAAGTGCTCGGCTGCGCCGCGGCTTGAATTGCCGTGATGGCACAGGAAGGCGAGCGGCTGGTCTTTCGGCAGCGCGGACAGGCGCGCAGCGCTGTCTTCGTCGAGGACCTGCGCGGCGGCGAACGGCGCCAGCGCGCGGTCGTGCGCCGGGCGCACGTCGATGACGGTGATCTCGTTGCGTTCCAGCCGCGCCTTGAGGCCCTGCACGTCCAGTGACTGCACCGCCGGCGGCGCGTTCGGGTTTGTGATCGACAGACCACTGCCCTGCATGCTGTCGACCCAATCGATGACGATACCGCGGGCGCGCTGCGCCGTGGTCACGTCCATGAGGATCTCGATGCCATTGGCACTCGCGCGGATCTCGCTGCCTTCGGCTTCGCGCAGGTAGAACTGAGCCTGGAAGCGTGCGTCGATGGACAGGTGCAGCGAGGCGCCGCGGCTGTCGGCGAGACCGGCACGCATCGCGTCGGCGGCGGCGTCGGTGATCGTGATGTCGGGCGGGCTGCGGTCGGGCTTGGGCAGGCCGAGCAGTACATGCAGTTCGCCGTTGTTGGCCATGCCGGCGACGATGTCGGCGCCGCCGATCAGCTCGCCTTCGACATAGAGTTGCGGAATCGTCGGCCAGTTGCCGTAGGCCTTGATGCCTTCGCGGATATCCGGGTCGGCCAGGACATCGACGCTGGCGTAGTCGTCGAGCAGGCTGTTGAGGATGCCGACGGTGCCGGCGGAAAAGCCGCAGCGCGGCGCGTCGCGCGTACCTTTCATAAACAGCACGATGCGGTTTTGCTGCAGCAGGGAGTCGATGCGCGAACGGAGGGCAGGATCGAGATTCATGGGATTCCAGAAGCGTACGGTCAGACGGGAATAGTAGCGTCGGCGATATGCGGACGCCCGCGGCGTCCGGCAAGGGCTGTCGTGGCGAGGGGGAAAACCCCTGCACGCGAGGGTCGTCGCGGCGGATATGCCGAGGCGAACGTCGCCCAGTGCTTCGCTCTGCGGTCGTTTTCACGTTTCCTTGTGTGATTGCAGGATATCTGCAGTAAGCCGCTGCGCGATAATCGCGACCGCTTGGCCCTTGTCCATGGATCCTGGAGAACCGTATGCGCCGCTCGCTGCTCGCCCTGAGCATTTCCCTGGCCTTGTCCGCCACAGCCGTTGCGCAGGAACAGGCCGCGCCGCCAAAGCCGCAGGCCAACGATCCCAGCATTCCGATCACCTATGTCGGTACGAATTCGCGGGTCAGTCTTGGCGTCAACGACGACGGTGACATCAACGGCGAGGCGCTGGGTATCTTCGGCTTCGACGGCGATTCGGCGTGGATTGCGCAACTCTGGCTGGCCGAGCACGGCGCCGGCGGCGTGCAGCTCGACTATCACTGGTTGTGGGGCGGAAAGACGCGCCAGGACACGATCGACAATCCCGACGGCGTGCGCGTGGCCAAGGCCTTCGTCGCCGTCGACCAGAACATCTGGAACGACCGCAAGGCGACCATTGGCGTCGGCTACCAGAAGAATGATTTCTTCGTCGATGGCTATGTCTCGGGGGCGCTGACCGGCAACCGCTTCGTCCGCACCGACACCGACACGACGACGACGGTGCTGACCGGCATCGAGAACGGTCACGCCTACACGCAGAACCAGACCGTCAGCGTCATCACCGACGCGTTTGAAAAGCCTTACGAAAAAGGCATCGGCCTGCGTCTGGGCCAGTATTTCGACGACGGTCTGTGGCGCCTGCGCGGTGGCCTGGACTACGAACGCGGCAAGTACGATTCGGATCAGGCTACGCTGTCGCTCGGTGTGGACAAGTATATTCGTAACACCGGCTGGAGCCTTTCGGCCGATGGCGAGTACCTGAAGAAATCCGGCGATTTCGAGATCGACAGGAACGATACGCGCGGCTGGCTCAGCCTGCGCTACGAGTTCGGCCAGAGCTACCGTCCGCGCGCGCCGTTCCGCGTCGTCGAGGTGCCGGCGCCGATTGCCGTGGCGAACGTCGCGGCCGAGCCGACGCTGGTGCGCAACGACGTGCGCCTGGATGGCGACGCTTTCTTCAACTTCGACCAGTCCGATCTGCGGCCGGACGCGATCGCTGCGTTGGATGAACTGCTAGCCAGGCTCACCGGGAATACGCGCGTGAGCCGGATCACGGTCATCGGGCACACCGACAGCGTCGGCAGCGAAGCCTATAACGCGGCCCTGTCCGCGCAGCGTGCGGCGAGTGCCAATGCCTATCTGGTGTCGCGCGGCGTGCCGGCCGACCAGATCGATATGCGTGCCGACGGCGAACTCAATCCGTCCTATCCGAACGATACGCCGGCCAACCGGCAGAAGAACCGCCGCGTCGACATCGAATTCCTCAGCGTCGAGGAAAACTTGACGCCCGCGGTCACGCCCGCACCCGCCGCGGCGGTCGAATGGAAGCGCGAACCGGTCGCCGCGCCGGCGGCCTGGATCGAGCGCGCGTTGCGCAATCCGTCGCAGCACAAGCGTACGGTCGACGTCTATCGGTTTGAGCGCGCGACGACGACGACGACGCTGGGACCGCGGCAATTTGCGAACACCGCTCCGAATGCCGTCGACGACAGCGTTTCCCTCCCACGCGATGCGGCGGCGACGAGCATTGCCGTGCTCGCCAACGACACGGATCCCGAGAACGATGCGCTGACGATCACGGGTACCTCGTCACCCGCGCATGGCACGGTCAGCTTCAGCGCCGGCCAGGTCAGCTACACGCCGGCCGCGGGCTATGTCGGCACGGATAGCTTCACCTACACCATCACTGACGGTTTCGGCGGCAGCGATACGGCGACCGTAACCCTAGTGATCGGCACTGGCGGCAACCGTCCGCCGGTCGCGGCCAACGACAGCGCGCAGACCCCCCCAGCGACGCCGGTGCGCATCGCGGTGTTGCGCAACGATAGCGATCCGGATGACGACGTGCTCAGCGTGACCTCGGTCGGCACGCCGGCCCACGGCGCTGCGGTCCTCAACAGCGACGGCACCCTGACCTACACGCCGGCGACAGGATTCGAGGGCAGCGATGCCTTCAGCTACGTGATCAGCGACGGCCGCGGCGGTACGGCGACGGCGCAGGTGACGGTACAGGTCGGCGCGGGCGCGAATGCGCCGCCGCTGGCGCTGGACGACGTGGTCGGTGTGGTCAAGGGCGGCGGCGTGGATATCCCCGTGCTCGACAATGACAGCGATCCGGATGGTGATCTGTTGCGCGTGATCCGCGTCGAGAATCTCGGTCCACACCAGGCGACGCTGACCATCAACGCGAACGGTACGATCCGCTTCCAGCATATCCATGGCACTAACGGCCCCGGCCGCATCCGCTACACCATCACCGACGACAATGGACACGAAGTGTCGGCCATCGTCACGGTGAACGTGACCGAGATTCCCTGACGAACACGCAGCGTCGCGTACGGATTGGCCGTACGCGACTGCGCAGCCATCCCATCGAAGCCGTGCCCCTCAGGCGCGTGCGTTCAACACTTGCGCCCAGGCTGGGATGGGTGTCGCCTGGGGCCGCGATTCACCGGCGCCGGCGCGCATCAGCGCCGTGCGGCGTTCGCTCCAGTGCAGCAGTTCCAGCGTGCCGTCGAGATGTTCGACCAGCGCAGTACAGTGCTCGACCCAGTCGCCGTCGTTGAGGTAGAGCACGCCGCCGTGTTCGCTGATGTGGCCGAAGTGGATATGGCCACAGATCTGGCCATCCAGGCCGAGTTCGCGCGCACGGCCGGTCGCCATCGCCTCATAGCGGCGGATATACGCCAGCGCCTTGCCGATGCGCGACTTGGCAAGTATCGACAGGGCGAAATACGGCAGGCGCAGACGCCGGCGCACCGCGTTGAGCTTGCGGTTGGCAAGGCAGATCAGGCGGTAGGCATAGTCACCGAACCAGGTCAGCCAGGTCTTGCCTTGATGCTCCGGATCAAACTCATCGCCGTGGCTCACGCGCAGGCGCTTGCCGTCGGCCGTGACGTGGATGGCGTCCAGCGCGACCTCGATGCCGCCGATGCATTGCCCGGCCAGGCCGCGCAAGCTGCAGTCGTGATTGCCTGGAAGGTAGATGACTCGTGTTCCCTTCGCCGCAATGTCCAGAAATTCCGCCAGCACCTCGCTGTGCCGCGACGGCCAGTACGGCGCCTGCTCCATCGCTTCGAGGTCGATGATGTCGCCAACGAGATAGAGCTGCTCGCAGCGCGTCGAGCGCAGGAAGTCGAGCAGGAAATCCGCGCGGCAGTCGCGCGTGCCGAGGTGAACATCGGAAATGAAGATGCTTCGAAAGCGCAGGCGGTCCATGCGACGCCCCGGTAGCCGAGCCGGCGCAAGACTAGACGGCCCACGTATCCGCCGCGTTGCCGGGTCGGGTCAGAGTGATGACAGTGCGAACCGGGCCAGCGGCAGTATGGGGGCGAGCCAGTCGGCGTATTGTCGGCCGGAGGGATGCAGACCGTCGGCGGCGAGTTGCGCAGCGTCGGCACCGGCCTCGCGCGAAATCGCGCAGACGTCGGCCCAGGCCACGCCGAGGCGCTGCGCCTCCTCGCGGTTGATCGCGTTGAACGCATCGAGTTCGCGCGCGGTCGCGGCGGTGTCGCGATCCGATTCGCGGCCAAAACGCGTTACGCCCCAATCCGGAATCGAGACCACGATCACGCGGTCCGGACGCAGGCCGGCCAGCGCGATCGCGCGCTGCAGTAGCGCAGCGAATTCGCGACGGTAGTTTTCCGGATCGCGGCCGCGGTACTGGTTGTTGACACCGATGGATAGACTGACGAGGTCGTACGGCGGCACCAGCGTGGCCGCGTCCATGCCGGCGGAAAGCTCGTCGGTCGTCCAGCCCGTGGTCGCGACGATCTGCGGATCGTCCAGCGCCATGCCGTCGTCGCGCAGGCGTTGCGCGAGCTGCAGCGGCCAGCGCTGCGCCGGCTCCACGCCCTCGCCGATGGTGTAGGAGTCGCCGAGCGCGAGATAGCGCAGGCGGGCGCCGTCCGACGCGTGGCCGGCGAACATGCCGGCCAGCAACAGTTCAGGCCACATGACGCGCGGGCGCCGAGCGCGTCGCAATGCGGCTCAGGCAGCGGTCGATACGTGTGAACACGTCGTCGATCTCCCCGGGCTGCGGCAGCAGCGTGAGGCGGAAATGATTGCGCTCGCGGATATTGAAGCCGGTACCTGGCACGATCAGCACGCTCTCGCTTTCGAGCAGTTCCAGCGCGAAGTCCTCGTCGTCGAACTGGGCGAAGCCGGCCGTGCGCACCGACGGAAACGCGTAGAGCGCGCCCTGCGGCGCAACCACGTCGAGAAACTCGCTGCGTGCGACGCCGTCGATCACCGCGCGCCGTGCCGCGTGCAGGCGTCCACCGTCGCCGACGAGTTCGCGCATGGTGTCGGGTCCGGTGAGCGCCGGCTCAATAGCCCATTGCGTTGGCACGTTGGCGCAAAGGCGCAGTGCGGAAAGCAGGTCCAGTGCGGCGCGGAACTCCTCCAGCTTTGCAGGGGCGCCCGACAGGCTGATCCAGCCGACGCGATAGCCACAGGCACGATGCATCTTGGACAAGCCGCCGTAGGTGATGCACGGCGTCTCGCCCGCGAGGGCGGCCAGCGGATGGAATTCCGCGTCGTCGTAGAGAATGCCGTCGTAGATCTCGTCGGACAGCAGCAGCAGGCGATGGCGTTCGGCGACCTGAATCAGCGCCTGTAGCAGCTCGCGCGGATATACGGCGCCGGTTGGATTGTTGGGGTTGATCAGCACCAGCGCGCGCGTGCGCGGCGTGATCAGCGCCTCGATCTCGTCCGGGTCGGGGAGGTGGGCGCGTGACGCGGGACAAGGGTAGTAGCGCGCCCGCCCGCCGTTGAGCACGGTTGCCGCACTCCATAAGGGATAGTCGGGGCTGGGCAGCAACACTTCCTCGCTGCTGTTGAGCAGGGCGCGCAGAGTCAGGTCGATGAGCTCCGACACGCCGTTGCCTATAAATACATTGTCCGCGTGGGCACCGTGTGCGCCGCGGGCGATTTCGCGCGCGGCGATCGCTTCGCGCGCGCTCTGCAGGCCCTGCTGATGACAGTAGGCTTCGCTGCGGTGCAGATGCGATTCGACCGTCGCACGCAGATGCGCAGGTACGGCAAAACCGAACAGTCCCGGATTGCCGATGTTCAGCCGCACGATCTGGCGGCCTTCGGCTTCGAGTTCGCGAGCGCGTCGCGACAGGGCTCCGCGGATCTCGTAACGCACATCGCCGAGGCGGGAACTGACGGGTACGGTGCGTTGCGGCATTGCGGCGGGTCCTTGGCGGGTCGCCGAATCCTAGCGGCTGATGAGCGAATGTCCAAACAACCGCCGGTCACACTTATGCCGATAGACCGATATCGTGCTGCGTTGCGTCCGACAAATCGCTCGCTTTGGCCCGGGGCACGCAACCTTTGCCCCGCTCGGGGCATCTGAGCAGCCGGTGGGAACAATCCGTCGTGGTGAGTCGCAGCGAGTGACCTCTATTAATGGTCGGGAATTCGCGGCTTCGCGGCGGCGCGAACCCGCCGCGTTGCCGGAAGTCATTGTTCCCTCCGGCAGATGTTGCAGTAACGCGCGCCAACTACCATTCGCTTGACCCACCAGATTTAGTGTTGTAGTTTACTACAACACTATCTCAATAGAGATGCTCATGAAAACGTCCGTGCTTGCTTCGTTGCTCCTGCTCTCTGCCGCCGCAGTGACCCCGTTGCTGCTGACCGGTTGCGCCAGCGAGGCTCAGTCCAAGACCAGTGCTGCTGCCGAAAAGCCCAAGGTAGAGCTTATTCCGGTCGAGGTCGCCGCCGTCTTCCAGGGGGATATCACGGCGCGCTATGCCGGCACGGCCACGCTCGAGGCCGAACGCGAAGCCAAGATCGTCAGCGAGATCGGCGGCGTCGTGCTGTCGCTGGGCGCCGAAGAGGGCCAGGTCGTCCGCAAGGGTCAGATCCTTGCCCGGCTCGACGCCGAGCGGCAGAGCGTGCTGCTGCGTCAGGCGGAAACCGAACTGGAACGCCTCAAGCTTCAGGATGCGCGCAACGAGAGCCTGTTCCAACGCCAGCTCATCGCGCGCAACAGCTACGAACAGAACAAGTCCGACCTGGCCACGCGCAAGGCTGAAGTGGACATGGCGCGCCTGAGCCTGTCCAAGTGCGCCGTCATTGCCCCGTTCGATGGCGTGATCACGCGGCGCTGGGTCAAGCAGGGCCAACTGCTCAAGCTCAATGAGGTCGCGTTCGAAATGGCGGATTTCCGCGAACTGAAGGCGCGCCTGCGCGTGCCCGAGCGCGCGAGCGCCGCGCTGAAGCCCGGCCAGCTCGTCGACTACAGCGCAGATGCGCTGCCGGGCGAGACTTTCCGCGCCGAAGTCGAGCGCGTCAGTCCGGTCGTCGACGCCGCCAGCGGCACGGTCGACATCGTCGTCGCAGTGGACAACTCCAGCGGAAAGCTGCGCCCGGGGCTGTTCTCCCGCCTGGACGTGGCCTATGACAACGTTGCCGCAGCCATCCTGATTCCGAAGGCGGCGTTGCTCAGCGGCGAGCGAGAGACGAGCGTGTACGTCGTGCGGGACAGCAAGGCGCAGCGGGTAGCGATCAAGCTCGGCTACGAATCCGGTAATAACGTGCAGGTACTGCACGGGTTGAGCCCGGGTGCCGATGTCGTCGTCGCGGGCCAGAGCGCGCTCAGCGAAGGCAGCGAAGTGCAGGCCCTGCGCACCACTGCGGTGGCCGAAACCGTCGCCAAGCGCTGAAGCCGGAGCGTTGACAGCCGCAGCTCCGTCACCGGGCTGCGGTTAGAATGCCGCCATGCTGAATCCCGAAACCCGCGCTCGCCTGGCCCGCATCGGCTGGAGCGATGCCGTCGTAGTCCCCTCGGATGCGCCCGCCGATCATCTGCCGGCCCGCGTGATCATCCAGCACCGCAACGGCTATGTCGTGCACGATGGCGAGAAAGAATTCACCGTGCAGCCGGCCCCGCGCTTCCTCAAGCGCAACCTCGATCCGGTCGAACGGCCCGCTGTCGGCGATTTCGTCCTGCTCAAGCCCGGCAAGCCGGCGCAGATCGAAACCGTGCTGCCGCGTCATGCGACCCTGTCGCGCGCCGCTGCCGGTGAACGGTACCAACGCCAGCTCATCGCGACGAACGTGGACAGCGTACTCGTGCTCATGGGCCTGGACGGCGACTTCAACCCGCGTCGCCTGGAGCGCTATCTCGCCCTGATCCAGGCTTCCGGTGCGACCTGCGTGGTCGTCCTGACCAAGGCCGACCAGCACGATGACCTCGAAACGCTGATGGCCGATGTCGCTGACGTGTTGCCACCGGACATCATCGTGCACCCCGTGAATGCCAAAGATCCGCAGAGCCTGGCCGTGCTGTATCCCTATCTCGTCGCGGGCCTCACTGCCGTCGTGGTCGGCTCGTCCGGGGTCGGCAAGTCGACTCTGACCAACACCTTGCTCGGCGAGCAGCGCCAGGCGACGAAGGCGGTACGCCAGAACGACAGCCGTGGCCGGCACACGACGACATTCCGCGCACTGATCGCGCTACCCCAGGGTGGCTGCCTGATCGACACGCCGGGCATGCGCGAACTCAAGCTCACCGGAGAGGAAGACCTGGAGGCCGGCCAATTCGCCGATATCGACAGCCTCGCGATGGGATGCCGTTTCGGTGACTGTGTGCATCAGTCGGAACCTGGCTGCGCCGTGCGCACTGCGCTGGAAAGCGGCGAACTCGATCCCGAGCGCTGGGCCAGTTACCAAAAACTGCGCAGCGAACTGCAGACACAGGCGACGAACCTGGAGACGCAGCTCAAGCGCCGGAACGAAGCGAACAAGGCGCTGGGCAAGCGACCGCACGAAAAATTCGGCCGTCACTGAAAACATGTAGTGCCCGCGATGCCTGTCGCCGGGTGATTCAGCCGCTGCCTGCCCGCTTCCGATGGGTCACGCGCCGTACCAGCTTCAATCCGCTCCAGACCGCATCGACGGCGCAGACCTTGACGTCGACGAGGCCGCGCGGAAGCGCAAGTTCGCGGATGCCGTCCTCGGTCAGATCAGTCGCGATCCTCGACGCTTTTTTGGGCCAGGAGATCCAGGTCATGCCGGTGTCGTCGAGGTAAGGCTCCAGCGCGTCCAACGCCTGCAGCAATGCGGCGCGCGAACCGACGAACGCATGCGCAAAATCGAAAGCGCCGGGCTGCGCGAGGACCTGGCATAAGGTCAGATCGAACTGGGTCAATGCCGCGTAGTCTCCAGGCACGTCACGCAGCAGCACGCGCAGGCCGGGTTTGAGGCCGAGCTTCTTCGCCAGCGGCGTACCTGAATACCCAGCCTTTTCGCGGGTTGACACCTGTCACCTCCAATTGCTGATCGTCGCCCCTGTCGGCGCTACGGCGGTCGCGTCAGTCTATGGCACACTTCGCCGTTGCGGCGAGCGGTCAGTACCGCGATGCCGCAATCGACCTCCCGCAGGACATGGTGGAATCGTGGACAACACGGAAATGCTCAAACAGCTGCGTATCGATCGCAGCGCCGCGGCCTCGGAGCCGTCGGGCAGGGGACGCTGGATCGGTGTCGGCATCGCGGTCGTCCTGATTGCCGCGGCGGTCGCATGGTTCCTGCTGGGCCGCGGTAATACATGGGTCGTCGCGACGGCGGTGGCGCAGCCCATCAGCCCAGCAGTCGCCGCCGGTTCGTCGGTTCTCGACGCCAGCGGCTATGTCACCGCGCGGCGCCAGGCGACCGTATCGTCCAAGGTCACCGGACGCGTTGCCGAAGTGCGCATCGAGGAAGGCCAGCGCGTCGAGGAAGGCGAGGTGCTGGCACGGCTCGATCCCGTCGACGCGCAGGCACAGCTCGACCAGAACCAGACACAGCTCGCCGCGGCTCGCGCCCAGCTGACCGAGCACAAGATCCAGCTCGTGAAGGCAGAACGCGATCTGAAACGCCAGCAGGAGCTCGCCGCGCGCAAGCTGACCAGCCAGCAGCTCACCGAAAACGCAGCCACCGAAGTGGCCTCGCTGAAGGCACGCGTCGCGGTGCAGGAACGCCAGATCGCCGTCGCGCAGAGCGGCGTCGACCTGGCCCGCGTGAATCTCGACAACACCGTCGTCAAGGCGCCTTTTTCCGGCGTGATCACCGTCAAGGCGGCGCAGCCCGGGGAAATCGTTTCGCCGATCTCGGCTGGCGGCGGCTTCACGCGTACCGGCATCGGCACCATCGTCGACATGAACTCGCTGGAAATCGAAGTGGACGTCAACGAGTCCTACATCGGCCGCGTGCAGCCCGGCCAGCCGGTGGAAAGCACGCTCAACGCGTACCCGGACTGGAAGATACCCGGCAAGGTCATTGCCATCATCCCGACCGCCGACCGTGGCAAGGCGACCGTCAAGGTGCGCATCGGCATGGACGTGAAGGATGCGCGCATCGTGCCGGACATGGGTGCCCGCGTCGCCTTCCTCGGCGAAGCCCGGCCCGCCGGTGAAGTCGCACCCAAGCCGCTGCCCGGCGTGCTCGTGCCGAGCGAGGCGATCAGGAAGGTGGGCGACATGTCACAGGCTTTCGTGATCAAGGACGGCCGCCTCGAAGAGCGCACTCTCACGCTCGGCCAGACGATGTCGAGCGCGCGCCAGGTGCTGAGCGGCCTCAATGTCGGCGACCGCGTTGCGCTCTCGCCGCCCGATGGCGCCAAGGCCGGCGACAAGGCCGAGAGCAAGAATCCGTAGCCACGGGTTACGAAAAATATTTTTCTCCATTTATTCATGCCGATCACCACTCGCGACGTAGAACCGGAGCACCCCATGAGCACCCTCATCAGCATCCGCGACCTGACCAAGAGCTACGAGCGCGGCAAACAGAAAGTGGAAGTGCTGCACGGTCTGACCCTGGAAATCCCCAAGGGCGATTTCGTCGCGCTGATGGGACCGTCCGGATCGGGCAAGACCACGCTGTTGAACCTCATCGGCGGGTTGGACCAGCCCAGTTCGGGCGAGCTGTCCATCGACGGCAAGCGCATCGACAAGTTCAGCAGCGCGGAACTCACGCGCTGGCGCGCCGCCAACGTCGGCTTCGTGTTTCAGTTCTACAACCTGATGCCGGTACTGACGGCCGAAGGCAATGTCGAGTTGCCATTGCTGCTGACCAAGCTGTCCGCCGCGCAGCGCAAGAAGAACGTGGCGATCGCGCTGCAGGTCGTCGGCCTGGCCGACCGCGCCAAGCATAAGCCGCGCGAACTCTCCGGCGGCCAGGAACAGCGCGTCGCGATTGCCCGCGCAATCGTGTCCGATCCGGAACTGCTCGTCTGCGACGAACCGACGGGCGATCTGGACCGCAAGACCGCCGACGAAATCCTGACCTTGCTTCAGACTCTCAACCGCGAGCATGGCAAGACCATCGTCATGGTTACGCACGATCCGCGAGCGGCTGAATACGCCAAGCGCACCCTGCACCTGGACAAGGGCCAGCTGGCTGAACAGGCGGCGCACTGAGCGCGACGGAGCCTATCCGATGACCAAGACCGGTTTTGTCATTGCGAACCTGTTTCGCAAAAAAACCCGCACCGTGCTCACGCTGCTTTCGGTGATCATGGCCTTCCTGCTGTTCGGCCTGCTGCAGGCCGTCAACGTGATGTTCAACGCCGGCTCGGACTTCGTCGGCGCGACACGCGTCGTGACGCAGGCGCGCGTCTCATTCACCCAGTCACTGCCGCTGCGCATCCTGCCCGAGATCGAAGCCGTGCCCGGCGTCGACAAGGTCATGTTCCAGCAGTGGTTTGGCGGTGTATACGGCGAAAACACGCAGATGTTCACGTTTGCCGTCGAGCCGGCTCGCCTGCATGCGGTCTATCCGGAATACGTGATGGACGATGCGGCCTGGACGAACTTCGGCAAGACGCGTACCGGTGCGATCGTCGGCCGCACGCTTGCAAACCAGTACAACTGGAAAGTCGGCGACAAGCTCCCGCTGAAGTCGAACATCTTCCCGCAGAAAAACGGCAGCAAGGAATGGGCCTTTGACATCGTCGGTATCTACGATGGAAAGGACGAGCAGTGGCAGCGCCAGACCAATGCGATCTTCATCAACTTCGAGTATTTCAACGAAGCCAACCAGTTCGGCAGTGGCGCGGCCGGCATCTACGTGCTGAAGCTGGCCAACAGCGACGTTGGACAGAGCGTCACCGAGGCGATCGACAAGAAGTACGAGAACTCGCCCGACGAGACGAAGAGCCAGACCGAAAAGGACTGGCAGGCCGGCTTCGTCAAGCAGATCGGCGACGTCGGATTGCTCGTGCGTTGGATCCTGTTCGCAGTGTTCTTCACCTTGCTGCTCGTGGTCGGCAACACCATGGCGCAGAGCGTGCGCGAACGTATTCCGGAACTGGCGGTGCTCAAGACGCTGGGCTTTTCCGACGGTAGCGTGCTGGGCTTCGTCATGGCCGAAGCCGTGGCGCTCTGCGCGATCGGTGGGCTGATCGGCATGGGGCTCGCGACGCTGCTCGGCATCGTGATCCAGAAGCTCGCCGGAGCTTTCCTGCCGATCAGCGTGGACAGTTCGGTGTGGACGACCGCCCTGATCGCGATTGCGCTGCTGAGTGTGGTCGTGGGATTGCTGCCGGCCTTGCGTGCGCAGCGCCTCAAGATCGTCGACGCCCTTGCGGGCCGCTAAAGGAATGCCGACATGCTGAGCCAGATCACTGCCATTACCGGCATCAACCTCAAGAGCATTCCCGAACGCTGGGGGCCTTCGCTCGTCATCGTCGTTGGTCTTGCAGGGGTTGTTGCCGTATTCACCGCGCTGTTCGCCATGGCGCAGGGCTTCGCGAGCACGCTGGCCGACCGCGGGCGCGATGATATCGCGCTGATCCTGCGCGGCGGTTCCAGCGATTCAGAGCTCAACTCGGTGCTGACGCGCGAAGTCGCGACGCTGATTACGCAGGCGCCCGGGATCCGTCGCAGTGCCGACGGCAAGGCCGAAGCGGCGTCGGAACTCGTCGTCATTTCCGAGCTGCCCAAGAAGGGCGAGCCGCCGCCGCCGCCGGGCAAGCGCGCCACGGGCGTGAACGTGACGCTGCGCGGCGTCGAGCCGTTGTCGTTCACGCTGCGATCCAACGTGCGCGTCATTGAGGGCCGCATGTTCCAGTCGGGTCTGCGCGAAATGATTGTCGGCCGCGGCGTCATCAGCGCATTCGACGGGGCCGAGATCGGCAAGGTCGTGCGCATGCGCGGTTCCGACTGGACGGTCGTCGGCGTATTCGAGTCGGGCGATGCGAGTGAAAGCGAAGTCTGGGTCGACCTCGGTACGGCGCAGACCACGTTCGGGCGCGGCGGTAGCGTCAGCTCGGTGCTGGCTCAGCTCGACGGCGACGGTGCGATGGACAAGCTCAAGGCCTCACTGGCGGCCGATCCGCGCCTGGCGAGCGACGTCACGACGCAGCGCCAGTACCTCGGTGCGCAGACCAAGGACTTCCGTCGCATGATTGAAACGCTGGGAATGTTCCTCGTGGTGGTAATGGGACTGGGGGCGATATTCGCCGCGCTCAACACCATGTATGCAGCCGTTGCCGCGCGCGCTCGCGAAATCGCGACGTTGCGGGCGATCGGTTTCGGCTCGATGCCGGTGCTCGTGTCGGTCATGATGGAGGCGCTGCTGTTGTCGGCGCTTGGCGGACTGCTCGGTGCGACGATCGCGTACGTGCTGTTCAACAACGTCTCGCTGTCGACGCTTGGCGCCAATTTCACGCAGGTCGTCTTCAGCTTCAAGGTGACACCGGCGCTGGTCGGCAAAGGCTTGATCATTGCGGTAGTAATCGGCTTCATCGGCGGCCTGCTGCCGGCTGCGCGTGCTGCGCGCCTGCCGATCACGACCGCGCTGCGCGAACTCTGAAACAACAGTAGTGCCGTGTTGCAACGCCCGTCGCGAGCCTGTCCGCGGCGGGCGTTGTCATTTCTGCTGTGCCGGTTTGGCCTTCGCAGGGTGAATCGAATGAAGCTGGATCTGCGCTGCGGTCTGCGCAAGCGTGCGGGTTTTCCGGGCGCGGACGCTCGCCCGACGGCGGTGCGGATTTCGTCCTTGACCTGCGCCTGCGGCCGTGGCCGTTCGACGGCGTGAGCATCGACGAGGTGTGCTGCTCGCACATCCTCGAGCATCTCGACGGGCCGGAACGCATGGCCTTCATGGATGAGTTGTACCGCGTGATGAACTCCAGGGGCGAAGGCGCTGCTCATTGCGCCGTCCTGGACCTGGGGCGGCGCGGTGCAGGATCCGACCCACAAATGGCCGCCAATCATCGAGCGGTCGCATCCGCATTTCAACGCCGACGCGCGCCGCAGCATGAGCGCGGAACACTTTGGCGATCCGCACCAATTTCGACGCTCGAGTTCTCCGGCGTGCTCGCGCCGCAGATCGCGCGGCCCGGGCCGCGGGAACATGCGTCCGCGAAGAAGCACTATATGAATGCCGTGCTCGAGCTGCATGCGCAGCTGACCCGGCGCTCAGACGGGTCGCCGCGGCGCTCAGGTCTTGTCGCGTGCCAGTGTGATGATGGCGACGCCGCCGAGGATCACCGCCATGCCGACGATATCGAGCGCATGCACACGTTCGTTCGCGAGCAACGCGCCGAACAGCACCGCGACCGGCGGATTGACATACGCATAGCTCGTCGCCAGCGCAGGCCGTACTGTGCGCAGCAGATACAGGTAGGCGCTGAACCCGATGATGGAGCCGAACACGGCGAGATAGGCCAGCGCCAGCGTCGCGCGCAACGTCGGTGCGACCGGCAGGCCATTGCCATTGATCAGTGCGAGCAGGGTCAGCGCGACGCCGCCGGTCAGCATCTGCGCAGCGGTGTTCATCATCGGCTCGGGCATGTCCTGTCGCTTGGACCAGAGCGAGCCGAAGGCCCAGCTCGCCGCCGCAGCGAGCAGTGCGAGTGCGCCGAGGCGCGAGCCGGCCAGATCGCCGCCGATATTGAGCAGGATCACGCCGGCAAAGCCGACCAGCAGCCCGATCAACTCCAGTCGCCGCGGCCATTGCCCAAACCAGGCGCCGAACATCGCGGCGAACAGCGGCATGCTCGCGACCGCGACCGCCGCCAGGCCCGACGACACGGTCTGCTGCGCCCAGCACACCAGGCCATTGCCGAAGCCCAGCAGCAGTGTGCCGGTGATGGCGCAATTTCGCCATTGCAGCATTGTGGGTTTTGCGACTCCGCGCCAGCGCAGGAACGCATACAGCGCCGCGCCGGTGATCAGAAAGCGCAGCGCCGCCATCGTGAACGGCGGATAGCTTTCCAGGCCGATGCGGATTGCGAGATAGGTCGAGCCCCAGACCAGATACAGCGACACCAGGGCCAGCGGCACGAGCAAGCGCGGCGAAAAGCGCGGCGCGGCGGTGGGTGCGACAGAAAGCGGTTCGCTCATGACACTCGCAGGTAAACGGCCCCCCGCTTCCTAGTCAAACCATCCTACGCGTGCGCGCAGGAGCCAGACAGCGCCACTGTTCATATCGCCTGCGGAACCACTTCGGTTTCGCGCGCGAGCAACTGACGCTTGCGCGCAAGGCCCCAGCGGTAGCCGCCGAGACTGCCGTCCTCGCGCACGACGCGATGACACGGGACGACGATGGCGAGCCGGTTGCTTGCGCAGGCGCGGGCGACGGCGCGCACCGCGCGCGGCGATCCGATCGCCTGCGCCACCGCGCTGTAGCTGCGCGTCTCGCCGGCGGGAATGCGCGTGAGCGCCTGCCAGACGCGCCACTGGAACGCCGTCGCGCGCAGGTCGAACGGCGGCATCGGCGCATCGCTGGCCTCGCTCCAGCCCAGGTTCGCATGCACTTCGGCGATGACCCGCGCCAGCCATTCGTCGCGTCCCGCATCGACGCGCTCGCGCTGCGCGGCGGGGAACTCGCGTTCGAGTTCGCTGCGCAGTTCGTCCTCGTCGGCGCCGAGCAGGATCGCGCAGATGCCGCGTTCGGTCGCGGCGACGAGCAACACGCCGAGCGGCGTCGTCAGCGTGGTATAGCGCAGCGTCGCGCCGGCACCGCCGCGGCGGTAGTCGGCCGGCGTCATGCCGAGCAGCGTGTCGCTCTTCTCGTAGACGCGGCTGCTCGAGCCGAAGCCCGCCGCATAGACCGCGTCGGTGACCGACTCGCTGTCGCGCAGCGCGGCCTTGAGGCGGCCCAGGCGCCGGCTGGCGGCGAATTCGGCCGGACTCATGCCGTAGCGGGCGCGGAAGCGGCGCTGCAGATGGCTCGGCGAAAGGCCGACCGAGCGCGCGAGGGTCTGCAGGCTCGGCGCGTCTTCCGCGCAGCTGATCAGCTCATGCGCCTGGGCGATCGGATCGGACGCGGCGCTGGCGGATGGGCTCACGGACATGGCGGCGGATTCCGGCGGTTGCGATGGGCACAGTCTGCGCGCAGGCACCGGAGCCGGCCATCCGGATCTTGCGCGCGGCCGCGTCGGAATCGGCCGCGCCGCGCGTCGGAATCAGGCTCGGTCGAGCACCGCGAACAGGCCGCTGGCCTGGGCCGCCGCGCGCGTACCGAGCCGGTCACGGTAGCGCACGAGGTTGGGATACGTATCGCCGTCGAGCGCCTTGCACAGACTCAGCAGCACGAGTTCATGTCCCATCACGATGTCCGGCAGCATGAAGGTATCGCCGACCAGGAACTCACGTTCCGCCATGTGTGCATCGACCACGGCCAGCGCCCGGGACACCAGGCTGACGGCCGTCGCACGGCGTTCCGCATCCGGCCGCAGCAGCGTGTAGTTCATGACCTGAAAGCCCCGTGCATCGAGGTCGGAGGCGCAGAAGAACAGCCAGCTCAGCCAACTGGCGCGCAGGGGCGAGTCCAGCGCCGGTACCAGGCCGGCCTGCGGATGCTGCTCGGCCAGGTACTGGCAGATCGCGACCGACTCGATCATGCAGCCCTGCGCCGTCTCGACCAGCGGTACCTGACCGAACGGATTCTTCGCGCGGTACGCCGCCTCCTTGTGATCACCGCCGCCATAGCTCAGTGCGACTTCTTCCAGCGGCAGGCCCAGTTCCAGCGCCGTCCAGCGCACGCGCGCGGCGCGATCGAACGGCGCGAACGAATACAGTTTCAGCGGTGCTTTCATGGGATTCCCTCGTGTCTGCATGATCGCAGCCCCTGCATGATCCCGGTCGCCGCGGCGCCTGCCAGTGCGGCGTGCGCCAGGGCCGGCGTCGTTTCCGCCCGATGCTGGACGGTCGCCCGCAGGCGGCTGGACCGGACGGCGCAGGGCGGCGCACCGGCTTGCTGCGTTCCGCCGTGCAGTTGTCATGCAGTCTCGTTATATTCGCCCGATATCCGGACCATGGCCGTCCGGATCTGCCGGGCTCGCTGTGGACACGCGGGCTCGCCGCGTCCTCCACGGCGGAGGCGCAGCAACGGGTTGCACGCAACCCATCGAATCAGACCGGAGCCTTCCGGTCATCGCTTGTCGGACTTGCGCGGGATGCGCGGCTCCGTCTTCAAACCAGGGGATTCTCCGATGTCGTTTCGCTCCCGGGCGCTCAGCAGCGCGCTGTTCGCGTTGCTGTCCGGCCTTGCCACTGCGGCCATGGCCGACACCGCCGTCTTCATCAACGAATTGCATTACGACGACAGCACCGCCGCCGGCGATACCGGCGAAGCCATCGAGGTCGTCGGCCCGGTCGGCGCCGACCTGAGCAACTGGCGCGTCGTGCTCTACAACGGCGGCAGCAACGGCAGTGCCGCGACGACTTACGACGACGATCTGCTCTCGACCGCCGCGTCGACGACCTGCGGCAGCAAGCAGGTCAAGGTACTGAGCTACGCCACCAATGGCGTACAGAACGGCGGCTTCGACGCGATCGCGCTGGTCGACGCCGGTGGAACCGTAGTGCAGTTCCTCAGCTATGAAGGCGCGGTCACCGCGAGCAACGGTCCGGCCTCGGGCATGACCAGCGTCGACATCGGTGTATCCGAAACCAATTCCACTGCGCCGGGCACTTCGCTGCAGCTCAGCGGCAGCGGCAGCGACTACGGCAGCTTCGCCTGGCAGGGCAGTGCAACCCAGACCTTTGGCAGCTGCAACAACGGCCAGAGCTTCGGCCCGCCGGTCGATATCGCGCCGACGGTAGCCTCGACCGCGCCGGGCAATGGCGCGAGCGGGCAGGCGAACAATGTCGACATCACCGTGAGTTTCAGCGAACCGGTCGACGTGACTGCTTCCTGGTTCACGCTGGTCTGTGGCGTCAGCGGCGCGCATTCGGCAGTCACGAGCGGCAGCGGCAACACGCGCACGCTGAATCCGGACACGGACTTCACCGCTGGCGAGGTATGCACGCTGAACGTGATCGGCGACGAAGTCACCGACCAGGACGGCACTGCCGATGCCATGGCCGAAGACTTCAGCATGAGCTTCAGCACTGCGGGCGATCTCGCGCCGACCGTGACGACCACGATGCCGGCCAGCGGCGCCAGCGGTTTCCCGGGTGCGTCGAACCTGAGCGTGACGTTCTCCGAGCCCGTCACCCTCGACAGTGGCTGGTTCACGCTGAGCTGCGCGAGCAGCGGCGCACATACCGCCGTGGCCAGCGGCGGACCGAGCCAGTTCCAGCTTGATCCCGATGTGGATTTCGGGCTTCTGGAACAATGCACGCTGACGATTCTCGCGAACAAGGTGCACGACCAGGACGGTACGATCAACGACATGGCGGCGAACGTCGTCGTCGTGTTCGAGACCGCTGCGTCGGTCAACGACTACTACAACGGCGTTGACACCTCCAGTGGCCCGGCGCTCAAGGCGTGGCTGCACAACCGCATCAAGGACCACACCTCGATCTTCTACGGCGACACCTATACCGTCATGAACAAGGCGGACGAGGATCCGACCGATACGACCAAGGTCTGGGACGTCTACAAGAACGAGACCTACCCCAAGCAGACCAGCGGCGCGGCCAACTACAACCGTGAGCACACCTGGCCGAAGTCGCTGGGTTTCCCCAACCCGACCGACAGCAGCGGACGGCCGAACCCGCCGCATACCGACGGCCACATGCTGTATGCCTCGCACGTGGGCTACAACTCCGATCGCGGCAACAGTCCGTACGGCCTGTGCCCGAGCTGCACCGCGCGGCCGACCACGCTCAACCACGGCGTCGGCGGCAGCGGCACGTCGAACACCAACTACTTCAACAGCAACACCTTCCAGGTCTGGGACTTCCGCAAGGGCGACATGGCCCGCGCCGTGCTCTACATGGTCGTGCGCTACCAGGGCGGCACCAACGTCAGTGGCGCCCGCGAACCGCGCCTGGAAATCACCGACGACCGCGGCCTGATCGTCGGCAAGGACGCAACGACGTGTACCGGCTGCATCGGCTACATGGGTCTGAAGACCGTGATCCTGAACTGGAACGATCAGGATCCGCCGGACGAGCGCGAGCGCTACCGCAACGCGATGGTCCAGACCTTCCAGGGCAACCGCAATCCGTTCATCGACCACCCGGAGTGGGCACGCTGCGTCATCGACAACGTCAACTGCCCGGTCGTCGTCGATGTGATCTTCCAAGCGGGTTTCGAATAAGTGATTCATCGCAGCCGGCGGCGCATGCCGCCGGCCGCGCCGGGAGACCACCACGGGCCGCGCATGCGGCCCGTTTCCGTAGCGGCTTGCGCCGTCCGGTCGCGCGCGTAGACTCGGCCTCATCCGGACGGGGGAACCGCATGGACGAGCCCGGCGAAATCACGACCTTCCGCCGACTCGCCGCCAAGCGTCGGGATCCGAACCTGCGCAGCGATCTCGACGACGAGCTGCCGCTGCCGCAGCAGGTCGACGAACTCGTTGCGCTCGACGACGCATTGACCCGACTCGCGGCGCTGGACGAGCGCCAGGCGCGTGTGGTCGAGCTCGAGTTTTTTCGCCGGCATGGAACCCGATGAAATCGCCGAAATGATCGGCGTCGACTCGGCCACGGTCACGCGCGACGGGCGCCTCGTGCGCGGCTGGCTGTTCCAGCAGTTGGACGGCGGGCCTGCCGGACTGGGTTGAGCTGACCACGATCGACGCAGCGGTGATCTGCCGCGTTGGGGGTTGGATCCGCACCGCCCAAGGAAACTGCCGGTGAGTCCATCCGACAATCTAGCTAATTATCAAAAGGTAAATTCGATAACCGAATCGGCGATCGACGTGGACGCGACCGCACGCGGCGACTGGCTCGTGCGGCGATGCGGCATTGCACCGCGAGGCACAGCACTGGCTCGATGCGATCACGGACGCCGAGGCACAGGCCTTCCTGCACACGTAGCCCGCGCCCACGCCGACCTTCGGCAGCGACACGCGCCGGCGCTATCGCGTGCTGGGTGAACTCGACCACGGCGGCATGGCCACGGTCTATCTGGCCGAGCGCGTCGCGCAATGGCGCATCGCCCGGCGGCATGCCGGCATTGGTGCCGGCGAGGGTAACGATCAACAGCAACTGCACCAGCAACTGCACCAGCAACTGCAGTACGTGGCGACACGGGCGAAATGCATAAATGACGGCGGTACTCGGCGGGGTGGTCTCGCCTGACGCGCAGGATTGGCGCCATCCCGATCACGCGCCGCGCGGCCCGGCGCGTCGGTCGAGAATCTGTCCCGTGCTGCAACCTGGTCCACAAATCCCGCCGCAGCCGAGGCCTAGACTCCGCCCTGCCGCCACCCTCGGAGCATGTCCATGAACCTGCCAAGCACGTCCGGACGCTTCCGCACGATGGTACGCGCAGGTGTCGCCCTGCTCGCGGGTCTCGCCGCCGCCAGCGCGCCGCTGCACGCGCAAAGCCTGTTCCGCTACGGCTTCGAGCCGTTGCAACCGGCACCGGAGGTGCGCGTGCTGCGCGACGATCGCGTTGCGACGCTGGAGATCGACTACGACGCCGACGACGCCTGGGGCCAGTGGTGGACCATGGACGGTAGCGGCACTGATCCGGCCGGCTTCCGCGTGACCTGGTGGACCGGCGCGACCGCGCCGCTTGCGCCGGCACTGCTGCCGTCGCTGCGCACGGGCAGCCTCGGCTGCCTCGGCGACGAGGGGCATGCGGCCGCTGTGGCCACCGATGTGCGGTGGCTCGTGACTGGCAACCGCCGCGTGCAACTGCAGCCGCTCGCCAACGGCGTGCCGCATCACCTGCGCGTCGAGCGCGTCAACGCGCTCGGCGAAATCGTCAGCTATCCGCGCCTGCTGAGTTTCGACGGCGGCGATGCGGCGCGCGTGGACGCGCTGCGCGCGCAGATGACCTACTTCGACGATTTCAACCGACCGCTCGGCGCGGCCGACGAGAAGCTCTGGAACAACGCGACCGTCACCTCGACCGACGCGCGCTTCAACCTGTTCTTCATCAACGACCAGTTCCACGCGCATACCCTCAACGGCACGCGCCGCGACCACACCGGCGACAAGTCGCAGACCGCGCAGCGCTTCCGCAAGCCGCTGCGCATCGAGCCGGGCACGCGCCGGCGCATCGTGTTCGACATGGATTCGCCGCTGAGTCCGCGCTCGGTCTGGTATCTCGATCTCAATCCGGTGTCGACCGACCTGACCGGTCACGCGGACTTCTTCGACATGGAAGGCGCCACCGGCCTGCCCGCAGGCATGCTGCGGCTGCGCGCGCAGGGACAGCACTTCAGCGTCAATCTCATCGACATGAACGGCGCCTCGCATCCGATCGCATCGGTCGACATGGAGGCAGCCGGACGCCAGGCGGTGCCGAACGTGCGGCGCAGCTTCGAGGCGCGCGTCGGCACCGACGGCGTGGAGGTGCTGATCGACGGGCGCAGCATGATCAACGCAAATTACGGCGCCAACGTGTTCGCGCCGGGCGACTACGAGTTGCTCTGGGTCGGCTTCGGCTACAACACGCCCAAGGATGCGGTGCCGTACTTCCTGCTGCACTGGGACAATTTCGGCTTCGACGGTCCGGTGGTCGAGCCACGCGAAATCCATAATTACGTCACGCGCATCGCGGGCACGGACTACGAGAAGGCCAACCGCGGCAATGCCGCATTCCCGACGTATACCGTCGCTATTCCCGACGACCTGCGCCCCGTTGTCGCCGGAGCGACGGCGCAGGCCTGGCTCGTGCTGACCTACCAGATGGGCGATTACTCCTGGTTCACGCTGGCGCCCGGCGATCATGTCCGCGTCAACGGCACCGCGACATTCCCGCTGCCACCGCGCATCAACAACAGCGTGCCGAACGATCCGGACCTGCTCGCCTGGGGCATGCCGCATACGGTGCGGATCAAGCTCGGCGACCTCGTGCAGGGCGGCGCCTCGCCGCTGCGTGTCGGCGACAACACCTTCCAGTTTTTCATCGAGAACAGCGGCATCCTCAATGTTCACGTCGAGGTGTTGTTCCCGCCCGGCAGTGCGCCGGCGTACACGCCGCCGTCGGCCATCCATGCCTTCCCGCTGCACGCGCAGCTACCGAAACTAGGCCTGCCCGCGCGCTTCGAGCAGATCGGCGCGGTACAGATCGAGCAGCAGCATCTGATGGGAACCGAACCCGCGGCGCGTATCCCGGTAGCAGGACTCGTGCCGCTGAATTTCGTCGTCGGCAACCGCAGCTACGCGAACTGGGCGCCGCAGCTGATGCTGTTCCCGGTGGCGAGCACCGAGGTCTGGAGTACCGGTGGCACCGCTGGAATTGCTACGGTCGAAGTGTTCGTGCGCCGCGTCGGAACCGGCAGCGGGCCCGGCGAACGCGTGCTGCTGCTCGACACGATGCGCGACGTGCCGGCGCCGCAGGGACGCTATTCGCGTCCGCTTGATACCACCGCGTTTGCCAATGGCGACTATGAGATTTTTGTACAGGCCACCGCGCCGGGCGGCCTCAAGAGCCATCCGAGCTACGGCAACGAGGTCGAACTCTGGGATGCGGCGCAGCTGTCGGGCGCGTATTACCCGATCCAGATCCGCATCCAGAACTGACGTGCTCGGCGTCTTCAAGCCCTCCCCTTCAAGGGGGTGAAGGACGATGGTTCAGAACCGCAGGTTCTCATCGTCCTGAACGCCCCATGGGCCGGAGGGTTGGGTGGGGATGGTGTTCAGCGTGAGGCGTAGATCAAAAAGTGCTTGTACTGAAACACAAGTCCTCTACAGAGCTCTGATGCAACAGCAGCAACAACGCCATTGCTGCTCCAACCGCTCCCTTGAAAAGGGAAAGAAACGATGGTCGGGAACCGCAGTTTCTCATCGTTCTGAACGGGCCGAAGTGGCTTCCGCCTCTTTCTTCAGCAGCGCCCGCTGCGCTCAGCCCAGCCGTCGCTGCTGCTCGCGCAATCCGTCGAGTTCGACGCTGAAGGTCGCGAGACGCTGGCGCATTTCGTCGACCACTGCCGCCGGCGCATTCGCCACGAACGTCGGCACGCCGAGCTTGGCGTTGCACTTGCCGATTTCGCCTTCGACACGCGTGATTTCCCTGGCCAGGCGCGTCTTCTCCGCGCCGAGGTCGATGAGACCTTCGAGCGGGATCAGCAGCTTCAGCTCGCCGACGATCGCGGCCGAGGCGGCCGGTTCGGCTTCGCCGGATTCGAGCCAGCGCTGGCTGTCGAGTTTCGCGAGGAACGCGATCTGCGCGCCGAATTTCTCCACGCGCGCGCGGTCGGTCGCAGTACCCGCCGCGTACAGCAGCGGAATCGCCTTGCCCGGCGCGAGGTTCATCTCGCTGCGGATGCGGCGTAGCTGCGAGATGACCGCCTTGAGCCATTCCACTTCGGCTTCGGCGCCCGCGTCGGCGGCAATGTCGACGGCGCGCGGATAGTCCTGCAGCGAAACACTCGGCGTTGCGATATGCAGGCGCGGTGCGATGTTCTGCCAGATTTCCTCGGTGATGAACGGGATCAGCGGGTGGAGCGCGCGCAGCAGCCGTTCCAGCGTGTAGAGCAGCGTGTGGCGCGTCGAATCCGCCGCGGCTGCCTCGCCGCCGTTGAGCGCGGGCTTGGCCAGCTCGAGGAACCAGTCGCAGAAGTCGTTCCAGGTGAATTCGTACAGCGCCTGCGACACGAGGTCAAAGCGATACGCGGCGAACTGCGTTTCGACTTCGCCGAGGCAGTGATGCAGGCGGGCGAGGATCCAGCGCTCCGCTTCGGTCTTCGGCGCGGGCACTGCGCCGGCCTCGACGCTGAAGCCTTCGCAGTTCATCAGCACGAAGCGCGCCGCGTTCCACAGCTTGTTGCAGAAGTTCTTGTAGCCGCCGCAGCGGTCGAGGTCGAATTTGATGTCGCGGCCATGGCTGGCGAGCGAGGCAAACGTGAAGCGCAGCGCGTCGGCGCCGTAGGCGGCGATGCCGGCGGGATAGTCCTTGCGCGTGGACTTCTCGATCTTCGCCGCCATCTGCGGCTGCATCAGTCCGCCGGTGCGCTTGGCGACGAGTGCTTCGAGTTCGATGCCGTCGATCAGGTCGATCGGATCGAGGATGTTGCCCTTGGACTTGGACATCTTCTGTCCGTCCTTGTCGCGCACGAGACCGGTGATGTAGACGTCCTTGAACGGCACCTCGCCGGTGAAGTGGTCGGTCATCATGATCATGCGCGCGACCCAGAAGAAGATGATGTCGAAGCCCGTGACCAGCACCGAGGTCGGCAGGTAGCGCGCATAGCCGCGCTCGGCCATGGCCTTTTCGTTCGGCCAACCCAGCGTCGAATGCGCCCACAGCGCCGAGGAAAACCAGGTTTCGAGCACATCGTCTTCGCGCCGCAGCGCCGGGGCTGCGCCGCCGTGCTTCGTGCTCGCCTGTGCGATCGCGTCGTCCTCGTCGCGTGCCACGTAGCAGTTGCCGGCGTCGTCGTACCAGGCCGGGATGCGGTGGCCCCACCAGAGCTGGCGGCTGATGCACCAGTCCTGGATGTTGCCCAGCCAGTGGCGGTAGGTGTTGATCCAGTTCTCCGGCACGAAGCGCACCTTGCCGGTCTCGACGAGTTCGAGGCCGCGCGCGGCGAGGCCGTCCATCTTCACGAACCACTGCCAGGTGAGATACGGCTCGATCACCTGGCCCGTGCGGTCGCCGCGCGGCACCTGCAGCTTGTGCTTTTTCTCCTCGACCAACAGGCCGGCGGCGTCGAGATCGGCCAGCACGACCTTGCGTGCGTCGTAGCGGTCCAGTCCCTGGTATTGGGCCGGCGCGTTGACGTTGATCTTCGCCTCGTCGGTGAAGATGTTGATCGGCGCCAGGCCGTGGCGCTGGCCGATCGCGTAGTCGTTGAAATCATGCGCCGGGGTGATCTTGACGCAGCCGGTGCCGAATTCGCGCTCGACGTACTCGTCGGCGATGATCGGGATCTCGCGTTCGCTCAGCGGCAGCGCAAGGGTCTTGCCGATCAGTGCAGCGTAGCGTTCGTCTTCCGGATGCACCGCGACGGCGACGTCGCCGAGCATGGTTTCCGGTCGCGTCGTCGCGACGACGAGCGAACCCGAACCGTCGGCCAGCGGATAGCGGATCGACCAGAGCTTGCCGTCTTCCTCTTCGCTGACGACTTCGAGGTCGGAGATCGCGGTCTTGAGCACCGGATCCCAGTTGACCAGGCGCTGGCCGCGGTAGATCAGGCCCTGCTCGAACAGGCGGACGAAGGTTTCGCGCACGGCCTCCGACGGAATCTCGTCCATCGTGAACATGGTGCGATCCCAGTCGCCCGAGACGCCCATGCGCCGCATCTGCCGTTCGATGGTGTCGCCGGACTGCTGCTTCCACTCCCAGACGCGCTCGATGAAGGCGTCGCGGCCGAGCTCGTTGCGGCTCTTTCCCTCGGCGTTGAGCAGGCGCGTGACGACCATCTCGGTCGCGATGCCGGCGTGGTCGGTGCCGAGCTGCCACAGCGTGTCGCGGCCGCGCATGCGGTGATAGCGGATCAGCGTGTCCATGATGGTGTGCTGGAACGCATGGCCCATATGCAGCGTGCCGGTGACGTTCGGCGGCGGCAGCAGGATGGCGTAGGGCTCGCCCTGGCCGGAGGGCTTGAACCAGCTGTTGCCCTCCCATTGCGCATACCACTTGGATTCGATCTGGCCGGGTTCGAAGCTCTTGTCCATGACGTGAGTGACCTTGGCCCCGACGATTCAGTCAAGGCGATTGCGGTAAGGGGATGCGCCGATTGTAACGTCGGCTGGCTTTGCGGCCCAAACCCGCGCTATTCCCGCCCCGTAGGAGCGCCGCTACACTCGGCCGGGCAAGCAACGGAGGGAGCGGGCATGAGTGTCAACAGCGCCGATCTGGCCAAGCTTTACCCGCTGGATTCCCTGCGGCCGGAAAACCTGGAACAGCTGGCGCGCGAAGCGACAACCGAGGACCTGGGCCGCGGCGCCGTGCTGTTTTCCGCCGGCGAGACCGACGAGCACACGATTTTCGTGCTGTCGGGCCGGATCAAGGGCGAATATCCCGACGGCAAGATCAAGGAGACCGACGCCTCCACCCTGCAGGGCCGTTATGCGCTCGGCGACATCCAGCCGCGCCGCTTCACCGCCACGGTGAACTCGATCAGCGCGACCGTCGCGCGCATCGACCGGCGCTACATGGAAAAGATTATCTGCTGGGACCAGCTCTCCCGCGCCGAGAACTTCCGCCACTACGACTCCACGCCCGAGTCCAACCGCTGGGTGTTCCGCCTGCTGCAGTCGCGCGTCATGCACAAGCTGCCGACCGCCGGCATCGAGCGCATGTTTCAGCGCTTCGAGCAGGTCGACGTGCGCGCCGGCGAGATCATCGTGCGTGAAGGCGAACCCGCCGATTATTTCTATGTAATCAAGGACGGCACCGCATCGGTGTCCAAGAGCCTCGAGACCGGCGACTCCGTGGTCGCGTACCTTGTGCGCGGCGACAGCTTCGGCGAGGACGCGCTGCTCGCCAACACCGTGCGCAACGCGACTGTTGCCATGATCAAGGACGGCAAGCTCATGCGCCTGGCCAAACGCGCCTTCGACGAGGTCATGAAGCCGCCGGCGGTGGACTGGCTGACGCCGGGTAAGGCGTCGATCTTCGCGCGCCAGGGCGCTGTCGTGCTCGATGTACGCATGCCCGAGGAATTCGAGCAGCGCGCGATCAAGGGCGCGCTGAACACGCCGTTGTATACGTTTCGCGAAACCGTCAACGCTTACGACCGGGCAAAGAAATACGTCGTCTACTGCAACACCGGTGAACGCAGCGCTGCGGCGGCGTTCATCATGGCCAAGATGGGCTTTGAGGTTTACGCCTTGCAGGGCGGCATTTCGGGGATGATCAAGCAGATCGACCGGAAACCCGCGTAACGCGCCCAATCACCGTCGGATGGTAACGGTGTCGCAGCGCCAAAAGAGCACCGAAACAGGCGCACGCGACAGCGTGGCTGGTGGGTTGATGGCGGACACCTCGCGATCGACGCGATGCTCACTGAGTGGTCGTCGGGCAGCTCAGCTTGCAAGCCATGTTCTGCGCACGATCTGGATTCCCGCACGAGCCACGTCGGCTCGTGCGGGAAGGTCATGCTTTGTGGCTCAGAGAAAACAACCTGGGCCGATGCGATAGCTGAAGCCATACGCCACCACGGCCGGGATGCTCGCGCCCGGGCAGGTGACAGTGGCGTAGCTCGAGGCGTAGCAGGAGGTCGGATTGGCATCACTCACGGACGCCGGTGCGGCGCCGACTGCGCTGCTGTTCTTGTATGCGGAGCCAATCACGGTAGACGCAAAGTTGGCGGTCGCTGCTACCGGGCCGGTCGCGTTGCTGGCGACGCTGTAGCCGCTCGCCGTCGTGCCGCCGTTCGCGGTAGCGCGGGCATAGATCTGCGTGGTGCCGCAATTGCCGGTCTTCTCGTTGACCATCTTGGATGCCGGCTGGGACAGTTCGGCAATCGACGCGTCCAGATCGTTGAGTGCAGCCTGCTCGGAACGGTTGAAGCCATCCACCGAGTAGCTCTGTTCGAGCAGCGCGCGATCATGCCTCATGATCGCGACCAGGGAGTCACGGCCCGCCTGATTGGTGGCGACATAGGACGCGTCGCCGCCGTTCTTGTCGGCGTACAGGCCCTCGCTGACGTGGGCAAGGCCTTCTTTCTGTGTCAGTACCTGATCGAGGGAGCTCTGCGCCATCGCGGCGCTGGAAATCATGGAGAGTGCAAGAATCGAAGTGCGGAAACGCATCATTGGATGACTCCGTTGTTGAAAGCAGATTCTGTGGTTACTTCCCGATAGTGCCCCCTGAAGTGACGCATGGTAATGTCAATTGAGTAAAAAAGCAGTTATATACTTCAAGGGCAATATGTGATGAAGTCACTTTTACAGTGTGTCCAACTTGTGGTAGGCGAGTCGCGGCTTCGGGGCGCGCGGGTGTCGCTGCCATTGCCTGTGCCGTCGCCGAAGGCGGTAGGCGCCATGGTAGGTCGAGTGAGGACACCCACAATCGTATGAGCAGCAGGTATTCCGGTTCCGCGCTCGATTCGGCTGAGGCGTCCCAATCGCGCGAGTGATCCCGCACCACTCGTCCGGATGGCGTGCATGAACGACGACTGGGGTTTCTCATCTTCAGCGACGTCGACGAGAGGCGCCTGGAGCGCCTGCGCCGCGGCTTGGATACTGGCGCAGGTCTGGTCGACGCCATTCCCTGCGGCTGCAATCCGGCATGCCACCGGCACTGGCGCTGGCCAGGAATCGACGAGCTCGACGGCCACGTCGTAGGCAATCGCAGGCAGGCCTGGCTTGGCGCGGGCGATGTGCTGCGTGCCGGAAACCGCTTCATTGACAACCGCACGAACCGAGCTTCGGCAGCATCACCGCGCGCGGCTACGTGGCTTCAGCGCCTCCATCCCCGCACTGGCGGCGCGTTCGTCACCGTCGGCTCGTCGGCAAACAGGGCGCGCACCGCGGCGAGCAACGGCGCGATCGCGCGTTCGCCGGGGCCGAGGCTGCAGCTCCAGTGGACTTCCTGGCTGCGCCGTCCGTCACTGATGCGCAGGCGCGAGTCAGGACCGCAATCGGACGTGACGACGATACGATCGAGCGTCGTGCCGCAGGCGCCGTCGAGACCAGAGTCCGGATCGCAGTGCGCTCCTTCCGGTTCGGGTAGCGTGTCGAGATCAGCAGGCAGTCGAAAGAAGTTGCTGCGTTGCGCAAGTTGCAGGAAAGCCACGAGCCGGTCCTCATCGAGATTCAGGCGTCGAGTCAGGTAGATGGTCTCGCCGAAGCGGTACTGCGCGTAGCTGCCCTGCGCGCCCGCGTCGACGCGATAAGAGACAGCGTCACCTTGTGCGTAGTGCAGCGTGATCGCGTGTCCCGGTGACGACGGCGCGCTGGCGCAGCCGGCGAGCAGCGCCGCGACGATCGCGGTCGTGGCCCGTCGGCTGCGCCGCGCGGTCACGCCATCAGCTCACTGCCGATCAGGACGATATCGGCTGGCCGTGCGGCGAACAGGCCGACGCAGACCACGCCGGTGATCTGGTTGTAGTCGCGTTCGGTCGCGACCGGGTCGACGATCGACAGGCCGTGCACGTCGAGCACCCAGTTGCCGTTGTCGGTGACGACGCCGTCGCGCCAGACCGGCTGGCCGCCGCGCTTGGCGATCTCGCGCGCGACGTAGCTGCGTGCCATCGGGATCACTTCCACCGGCAGGGGAAACTTGCCGAGCACGTCGACGCGCTTGGCCGCGTCGATCATGCAGACGAAGCGGTCCGACGCGGCCGCAATGATCTTCTCGCGCGTCAGCGCGGCGCCGCCGCCCTTGATCAGACGCTTGTGCGTATCGCATTCGTCGGCGCCGTCCACGTACAGCGGCAGCGTGCCGACGCTGTTGAGATCGACGACGCGGATGCCGCGCTCACGCAGCAGTTCACTGGAGCGTTCGGAACTCGACACCGCACAGTCGATCTCGTGGCGCATCTTGCCGAGCTCGTCGATGAAATAGGCGACGGTGGAACCGGTGCCGACGCCGACGACGCTGCCTTTTTCCACATAGGTGACGGCGCGCTGGGCGGCGAGACGCTTCTGGTTTTCGCGATCCATGGGAACTCCGAGCTGATGAGGCAATTGGCGATGTGCCTGGATCCCGTTGCGCGTCGGCTCAGGTCGCGCGCGCGTCGATGGAATTGCCAGGCACGCGCAAAGATTTCCGGTGAGGTGGTGCGCGCCACGGGTCGCGTCGCGTCTATTCCAGCGACAGGATGAAATCCCATTCCTTCTTGCTGACCGGCAGCACTGACAGGCGGTTACCTTTCTTGACCAGGGCCAGGTCCTGCAGCTGGGGTTTGTCCTTGAGCTCAGCCAGCGTGATCGTGCGCTTGAGCGTGCGCGTGTAGCCGACATCGACGAGCAGCCAGCGCGGTTCCTCGCGCTTGCTGCCGGCGTCGTAGTAGTCGCTCCTGGGGTCGAACTGGCTCGGGTCGGGGTGCGCTTCGCTGCGGATCTCGGCGAGGCCGACCACGCCGGGTTCGTCGCAGTTGGAGTGATAGAACAGCACGCCGTCACCGACCTTCATGTCGTCGCGCATGTAGTTGCGCGCCTGGTAGTTGCGCACGCCGTTCCACGGCTCGAGTTTCTTCTTCTTCAGCGCGTCGATGGAGAACTCTTCGGGTTCACTTTTCATCAGCCAGTAACGCATGGGCTTTCCCGTTCGGTGGCAGGCGAGGTGATGAGTGCAACAGGATGCCGGCGGCAACGATGCGAGGCGTGGCCCTGGCGCGGCGGCAGATGATTCATGGCGGCGGCGCGCCGCCGCAGTCGATCAGCTCGCGCTCGGTCGCGATCAGGTCCAGCTTCACGTCCCAGGTTTCGGCCGCGAGTGTATCGACTTCCTGGAAGCTATAGCCGATGCCCACCAGTAGCGGCAGGGCCGGGCGTTCCACGCCTTGCAGGAAGGCGAAGCTACGGTCGTAGAAGCCACCGCCGTAACCGAGCCGATGGCCGCGACGATCGAAGCCGAGCAACGGGACCAGAACGAGTTCGAGGGCTGCGGGATCGACGAGTTCGTCCGGCGCGACCGCGGGCTCGGGAATGCCGAAGCGGTTTGGCTGTACCGTGCTGGCTGCGCTGTAGCGTGCAAAGCGCAACTGGCGATCCGCGCCCGCGACGGGCAGATGGAAGGCCTTGCCCTGCCGCCAGCACTGCGCGACGACGAGATGCAGTGAGAGCTCGCCATTGACCGCGAAATAGCCGCCGATGCGATCGTCGACGCTGAGCTCGGGCAGTAGCTGCAACTGCTGCAGCAACCCCTGTGCAGCGGCGATGCGCTGGGTCGCCGGCAAGCCCGCGCGCTGTTCGCGCAGACGCTGACGCAGTTCCTGCCGCGTGGCAATGGCATTCATCAGGGAGCGGCCAGAAAAAAGGGCGCGCAATCATAGCAGCGCAGCCGCGTGAGCCCGGCGGGGAACAGAGGGAACGGAAATGCGTGGTTGCTTTTGGAGCCCGCCTGAGTCAAGGGGGTGAAGAGTGATCGCTCAGAACCACCGGTTCTGATCACTCTGA
>NZ_JAVTWC010000001.1:0-21807 GCF_032229445.1 Tahibacter sp. | reverse complement strand
GGCCCGTTGGGCGTTCAGAGTGATCAGAACCTGCGGTTCTGGGCGATCACTCTTCGTCCCGGCCCGTTGGGCGTTCAGAGTGATCAGAACCTGCGGTTCTGGGCGATCACTCTTCACCCCTCGACTCAAGGGGGTTCCGGAATCAAAAGAAAATGTCAACTTGTTCATAGGTTCCCTAGATCACGAGACGGTCGCGCGATTCGCCCATTTCGTCGTCATCCGGATCGCCGGACTCGCGCGACCAGCGGATCGTCTCGATGCGTCGGGCGAGCGCCTCCAGGTCGCGGCACTCGAACAGCGCTTCGAACGGCAGCGAGATGTCGAGTTGCGCACGCACGCGGGCAATGAGCTGTATGCCCAGCAGCGAATGTCCGCCCAGATCGAAGAAGTTGTCCCGGCATCCGACCCGTTCGACATTCAGCAGCTCCGACCAGATGGCCGCGAGGCTGATCTCCGTCTCGCTCCGGGGCGGCTCGTAAGCGTGCGCCGACTGCGCGCCGAGGTCCGGCGCCGGCAGACTGCGGTGATCGAGCTTGCCGTTGGCCGTGAGCGGCCAGGCCAAGAGTGACACGAAGGCGGACGGCACCATAGCCTCGGGCAAATGCCGCTTGAGGTGGGTACGCAGTTCGTCCGGCGAGGCAGCCGCCCCGTCATGCGGAATCACGTAGCCGACCAGGCGAAGGTCGCCGTCGCGCTCCAGCGGTCTCACCACGGCTTCCTTGACGTCCGCATGCTGCGCGAGCAGCGCCTCGATTTCACCGAGTTCGATGCGCACGCCGCGTATCTTCACTTGCTGGTCGCGCCGACCCAGGTAGTCGAGCAGGCCGTCCGCGCGGTAGCGCGCGAGGTCGCCGGTGCGATACATGCGCGCCGTCGCCGCGCCCGCGAACGGATCGGCGACGAAGCGGTCCGCCGTGAGGTCGGCCCGGTTGCGATAGCCGCGCGCCAGCCCCGCGCCGCCGATGTACAGTTCGCCGACGAAACCGAGCGGAACCGGCTGGAGATCGTCGTCGAGCACGTACATGCGCGTGTTCCAGATCGCGCGGCCGATGGGCACGCCGTCCCGCTCCGCATCGCGGGGACACTCGAAATACGTGACGTCGATGGCGGCCTCGGTCGGGCCGTACAGGTTGTGCAGCCGCGCGCTGACGTGGGCCGCGAAGAAGCGTCGTACCAGCGCCGCGGGCAATGCCTCGCCGCTGCACATCACGTGGCGCAACGAGGGGCAGTCCAGCGTCGGTGACTGGGTCAGGAACGCCGCCAACATCGACGGTACGAAATGCGTGAGGGTGATCTTCTCGCGACGGATGAGCGCGTGCAGGTAATCCGCATCGCGGTGCCCGCCGGGCTTGGCCAGCACGAGACAGGCGCCGGTCATCAGCGGCCAGATCAGCTCCCAGACCGAGACGTCGAAAGTGTACGGGGTCTTCTGCAGCACGCGGTCGCCGGCGCCGATGGCGTATTCCGCCTGCATCCACGCGAGGCGATTGAGCAGTGCCGCGTGCGAGGTTTCCACTCCCTTGGGCTGGCCGGTCGATCCGGAGGTGTACATCACATAGGCCAGATGCTCGCCGCCCACGCGCGGCACGGCCGCGACGGCGCAACCGGAAAGATCCTGCGTATCGATGGCGCAGATCTCGGTGTCCGGCGTGATCCGGGCCAGGCGAGGGACGACCGCCGCCGTCGTGACCAGCACCTTCGGACGTGAATTGCCCAGCACATAGGCGATGCGCGCATCCGGCGATTCCGTATCGATCGGCAGATAGGCACCGCCGGCCTTGAGCGTGCCCATGACCGCCACGAGCAGATCGATCGAGCGTTCCAGGAACAGCCCGACCACGTCATCGGCGCCTACGCCCTGCGTCACGAGCCAGCTCGCGAAGTGATCGCTGCGCGCGTTCAATTGCGCATAGCTGATCTCCTGCGCGCCGAGGCAGACAGCAGCGGCATCCGGCGTCAGGCTGGCCTGACGCGCGAACTGCTCGTGCACCCACTCGCTACCGACTTCCACGCGATGCGGCGCACTGACCCGGGCCAGCAACTGCTCCCGTTCGTCCACGTCCATCAGTGCCGTGTGCTGCAACGACAGCGGCACCGCCATGCACACATTGCCCAGGAAGCTCGACAACGTCGCGAGTACCGATTCCAGCTCCCAGGCCTCATACAGTCCCGGATGCGCGGACAACGACAGTCCGACACAGCGTCCGGCCCCGTCCAGCGTGTAGCGGATCGTCAGGTCGTGCCGCTCGGCCGCATGCACCTGCAGGCCTGCGTCTTCGCCGTGCGGCCACTCCTGGGCGTCGATCACGACGCGGAACGCCGCTTCGCCGTCGGCCAGCAGTTGGTGCTGGAGCGCCGCGTACTCGCGTGCCTGGTCGAGGCACCGTCGCCGCTGCGCGAGGACCTCGCTCACGCCCTCCGCCACGTCGGCCATCGGATCGACCGCGACGACGACCGGCACGACGACCTGCGACACCGTCGCGGCTGCGGGCACCGCCGCGATGGTCGCGGACGATCCCACCCGCGTGCGACGCATGCCGGTGGTCCGGTGCACGAACAGCGCGACCAGCGCGAACATCAGCTCGCCGACGCGCCAGCCGCCCGCCTGCGCGTACTTGCCCAGCGCTTCGGTCAACGTCGCCGGCAGTTCGGTGCCGATGCGGACCGGCGCGGACTGTCGCGAACGGGTTCCGTTCACCGCGAACGTCACCGCCGTCGAATCGGCGAGCGCACTGCGCCAGAAATCCTGCGTGGCGCGCGGCCGCGGGCCGTAGCACCACTCCGCTTCGGCATGCAGATGGCGCCGCAGGGTGTCGCTCTGCGCAACGGCCGGCGCCTCCGCCACATATTCCGAGAGGCACTCGCGCGTCAGCGCCACCGCCTGCGGCAGGTCCAGCGTGAGCGGATGGTAGCGACAGCAGAACCGGAAACGCGCCTTGCCGAGCTTGATCAGCAGGCCATCGAACACCGCCGCGTCCTCCACCCCTGCGTCGCAGTGCGCGAACGCATCGATCGCCGCCGTTGCCGCCGCCGCCACGTCCGCCGCAGTCGACACGTCGACCTGCGAGAAACCGACCGGCACGTCGGCCGCAATCTGCTGCAACAGGCGCCCTGGGGCGACGGTCTCGAAACGCAGCCGCAGCGCGTCGGTTCGCGCTGCCAGCGCAGCAGCCGCCCGAGCCAGTCGCGCCGCGTCCACCGCTTCATTCATGTCGACGCTTACGCAGATCATGGCCACGCCGGGCATCGCCGACGCGTCGGCTATCTGCCGCCAGCGGATCCGCTGCGCCGCCGTCAGCGGGAAACGCTGGCGCGCTCTCGCCTCGTCATAAGGCAGACGCAAGTCGAACTCGCCCAGAGCGCGCTCCGGCGCATCGACGATGCCGTCAGCCAGCCGCTTCAGACGCCCGGCGAATTCTTCCACCGTCAGCGCCTCGAACAGGTCGACCGAATATACGAATTCACATTTCAGCCTGCCCGCATCGGGCTGGACGATCCAGGTCAGATCATTGATCGCTCCGGCATGCTGCGTCTCCAGCGGCCGCACCTTCAGGCCCGGCAGCTCGCCACTCGCCGCATGCTCTTCGCGCAGCACGAAGTCGACCTGCGCGATCGGCTCGTAGGAAAGATCGCGCTTGCGCAGCCGTTCCGCGACCAGCCACTCGTACGGGAAGGTCTGGTTGCCCAGCGCGTCCAGCGTGCTTTGACGCACCCGCTCCAGATGCGCGGCAAACGGCCCGCTGCCGTGTACCTCGTTGCGCAGCGGCAGCATGTTGACGAACAGCCCGATCAGGCCGGCGACCTGCGGGTGGGTGCGGCCCGAGGTCGGCGAGCGTACGACGATGTCAGCACAGCCGCTGAGCCTCGACAGCAGTGCCTGATACAGCGCGAGCAAGGTCATGTACAGCGTCGTACCCGCCGCCCGGGTCACCGCTTCGAGCGCTTCGGCTACCCGCGCCGGCAGCTCGAAGCCATGGTTGCCGCCGAGAAAGGTTCGCCGCGCCGGGCGCGCCCGGTCGGCCGGCAGCGCCAGCAGTTCCGGCGCCCCGGCCAGGCAGCGCTGCCAGTAGTCGCGCTGCTGCTCCAGCGACTCCCGGGTCATGGTCTCGCGTTGCCACACCGCGAAATCGGGATACGGCAGCACCACGGGCGCCAGGCCGGGATCGGACCGACCCTGCACGAACGCCGCGTAGTGCGCGCCGAACTCCAGCAGGAACAGTCGCACCGACCATTCGTCCCAGACGATGTGATGCACGTTCCACAACAGTACGTGGACCTGCGCCGTGATCCGCACCAGCGTGGCGCGATACAGCGGCGGCTGCGCCAGATCGAACGGCCGATCCGCAAGCCCCTGCAACGTCTCGTGCAGAGCCGGACCATCGAGCCCCGGCCGCTCGAGCATTTCCAGCGCCACCGGGTGTGCCGGCACTATCACCTGACGCGGAGTGCCGTCCTCGCTGACGACGAAGCGCGCGCGCAGTGCACTGTGCCGCGCCACCACCCCACTGAGGCTGCGCTCCAGCGCCGTGACGTCCAGCTGTCCCTCGAGCCGCAACGTGAACGTTTCGTTGTACGCCCGCGCGCCGGTACCCAGCCGCTCCACCAGCCACAGCGCTTCCTGGGCATAACTCAGCGCGGCCGGCGTTCCTTCCGGAATGAGCGCCGCCGGCGCCGCCGGTACCACCTTGCGTTGTCGCAGCAGCCGGTCGGCAAGCGCCTGTAGCTGCTGCGGGGAAAGTTCGGACACATTGTCGTGACTGGAGGACACGGATTACCTCAACTCATGCTTTCGGTGCCGACCTGCCGGGCCAGTTCGGCCACCAGCAGGCTGCTGAAGCGGGCGACAGAGCAGTCCGGCGTCAGCAGCGCGGGCACGTCGATCGCTACCTGGTAGTGCTCGTTGACACGCGCGACCACGAGCGCCGCGCGCAGCGAATTGCCGCCGAGATCGAGGAAGCTGTCGAACACGCCGAAGCCGGAGAAGCCGAGCGCTTCCTCCCAGATGGCGAGCAGCGTGGTTTCGAGTTCGTTGCGCGGCGCGATGGCATCGCGCGCGGCAACGGGCGGCGCCGATGCTTCCCGAGCCGCCTCGCCTGCGTCCGTCAGCACTGCGCGCGGTTCGCCGCCCGCCTCCGTCAGACCGGCGATGCGGACGAGCAGGAGTCCGGTTTCGTCATAGATGTGGATGTCCACCGCGGAGGGCCGTGCCCCGGCGGCCTGCGCGCGATGCACATGGATCGTCGCGGAAGACGCGAGCGGCGCCAGCACCAGCATCTCATCGCAGGTCAACGCGGCGGGAACCGTGGCTTTGCCGTCGCCCGGGCCGCCGACGCTCGCGAGCTGCAGCAGCCCTGCCTGCAGGGCGACGTTGAGCAGCGCCGGCGGCAAGCCGTAGGCGTTCTCTCCCTCGCCCGCCTCGGCCTGCACGTGAAGATCCGCCACGGTGTAGCCGGCACTGCCTTCGCCGGTGCCGCTGCGGATCACGCCGGACTGCCGGTATTGCTCGCCGTAGTCCATGCCGATGCGGGCCAATGCGCCATACCAGTCCTCCGTCGACAGGCTGCTCGCGCAGCCTGTGCGCAGCTGCGGCAGATCGGCCGGCGGCGGTACGCCAGGCTGCGCACCCAGTACGGCAGTTGCCCGGCAGTACACGATCCTGTCGGAATTTCCGGCCGATGCCTCGCCTCGCACGGCGGGTCCGGTCAACGAATAGATCTCGCAGTCGATGCGATCCGCGTCGGCGGCGCGCAGTGCGATGTGGACGGTCACCGGTCCTGCAGCGATTTCCACCGGCCCGTTCCATTGCGGCCGCGCGAATCGGATCGTCTCGGCGTCGTGCGTCCAGTCCGGCCGGCCGGTGATGCGCTCCACCGCGGCACGCAGCATCTCGAAGTAGACCGCCTCGGGGATCAGCCGCACCTGTCGCACGCGGTCGAATGCAGCGAACGGCTCGTCACCGGTGAAGGTCGTGCTGAACCGGCACTCGCTGAAATCGGAGCTGTTGACGTGCAGCAGCGGATGAACGACAGGGACCGCGCGGCGCCCGCCGACCTCGACTACCGGCACGGAACGCGGCGCCACGTGACGGTGCAGCGACGGCGCGGCCGCGCTCTCCAGCCAGTAACGCTGGCGGGCGAACGGATAGCCGGGCAGCGGCACGATGCGCCGGCGCGCGCCGCGTACCGAGGCCCACGGCACCTTGCCGCCGTTGGCCCAGAACATGGCGAGCTTCTCGTGGTCGTGCTCGCGAATGAAGGTTTCCAGCAAGGCCTGGCCGGCGCTGCCGCCGGTGAACGAACTCATGGACGCGCTCTCGGCGGGGCCGGCGACGAACGTGACCACGTTGGCCGAGCGCGCATTGGGCTTACCCGTCAGGTACGCGTCCCAGCCGGCGAGTAGCTCTTCGCGATGGCTCACGACCAGGGCGATGCGGTTCGCCATGGCCTCGCGTCCACATTGCAGCGTATAGGCCAGATCGGCGATCGAAACGGACGCGTGCGCCGCAACATGGGCCGCCAGTTCGCGCACGAGTTCGCGCAGGCGGTCGAGGTTCTTCGCCGACGCGACGACGATATGGCGCGCGTCGAATGCCGTCGGCGCGGGCTCCGGCAGCGCCGGCGCCGCGTAGGCCTCGATCACGAGACTCGCGTTCGAACCGCCGGCGCCGAACGAATTGATCAGCGCGCGACGCGGCGCGTCGTTCGACCACGGACTGAGCCCGGTCTGCAGCCGGAACGGCGACTCCGCGAACGCGATGCGCGGATTAGGCGGATCGGTATGGATCGTGGGCACCAGCTCACCGTGCCGCATCTGCAACAGCACCTTGGCGAGTTGCGCCATGCCGGAGGCGGCCTCCGCATGTCCAATATTGGACTTTACCGCGCCGATCGGACACGCCTGCCGCGGCACGGCGGCGAACACCTTCTGCAGCGCGGTCATCTCGATCGCGTCGCCCAGCGGCGAGCCGTTCGCTGCCGCTTCCACGTAGCCGATCGACTGAGGCGAGCACTGCGCATTGCGCAGCGCGGCCTCCATGACTTCGATCTGGGCGGCCGGATTGGGCACCGAGTACCCGTTGCCGCGCCCACCGTGATTGAGGGCGGAACCCTTCACGACGCCGAGGATGGTATCGCCGTCCGCTATCGCCCGCTGCAGCGGCTTGAGCAGGACCGCACCGACGCATTCGGCCGGCAGGTAGCCGTCCGCATCGCCGAAACTGCGCCCGCGCGCATCGCTCGCCAGCATCTGCATCTGGCTCAGCGCAATGTACTTCTTCGGGTGGACAGAGAGATTCACGCCGCCGGCGATCGCCATCTGGCACACCTGCTGGCGCAGGTCGGCGCAGGCCATGTGGATCGCGACGAACGCCGACGAGCACATCGTGTCGACCGCAAGGCTCGGCCCCTGCAGGCCGAAGAAATACGACACGCGGTTGGCGATGCCGCCCTGCGGTGAGGTGGCCGCGCCGGCGTCGTTGCTCAGCGCGCCGTATTCGCTGTACATCGAACCGACGTACACGCCCACGTTGCCGGCGTAGTCGTCCTGCAGCGCGTCCCGCGTGTAACCGGTGCCTTCAAGCAGGTTCCATACCGTTTCCAGGAACAGGCGCTGCTGCGGATCGGTGAACTGCGCCTCGACCGGCGTGATGTTGAAGAACAGCGGATCGAAATCCTCCACGCCGTCGAGAAAGCTGCCCCAGCGGCAGTAGTTCTTGCCGTACGTGCCCTTGCCCGGGTCGTAGTCGCTGTCGCAGTTCCAGCGTCGGCGCGGCACTTCCTCGATGCAGTCGGCCCCCGAGCGCAGCAGCTGCCAGAACTCGTCCAGCCCGTTCGCGTGCGGGAAACGGCCGCTGAAGCCGACGATGGCGATGTCATCCACGGGCGGCCGCGGCGGCGCCGCGACAGCCGACAGCGCACGCGCCTGGCGCAGCGGCGCGGCTGCCAGCCGCGCCGCCTCCGGGGCATCGGCGACCACGGTCGCCTCGACGCCGAACAGGCGCATCACCGCCGGGCGATACGCCTGCAACAGGTAACGGTTGAGCGAGGCCAGGTCGCTATGCTCGAAGAACAAGGTCTTGGACAGCGAGCCGAACGACTTCTCGAGCTCGTTCGTCATCTGCATCGCCAGCATCGAATCGAAGCCGTATTCGTCGAGCTTCGTCTCGGCGGAAACGCGCTCGAGCGGGAGCTTCACCGACGCGCCGAGCAATGCGCGCAAGTGGCGCAGCAGGCGTGGTGCGAGCGGATCGTTCGCGTCCATCGGCGCGGCGATCGGCGCGACGGGTATTGGGGCATTCTCACGCACGGCCGGCTCGGCCACGCTCACGCCTGCATTCGCCAGCAGGCGATGGAGCGGCACAGGCTCGCCGGTCAGCACGAGCTGTTGCGGCGGCGCTTCAGCGAGGAGCCGTTCGAGGAGATCGAGGGCCTCGTCGGTCTGCAACAGACGCTGGCCGCTCGACTGCAGGTAGAACTCCGTCGCCGCCGCATCGCCGAAACCGAACGCGCCGTCCTTCCACAACGGCCAGTTGATGGCGAGCCGGCGGCCGCTGGCCGGTGGCGGCACGTGCCGCGCGTAGGCCATCTGGAAGCGATTGGCGATCGCATACGCGCACGGGCCGAAATCGCCGAGCACAGCCGACGACGACGAGAAGTAGCAGACGAAATCGAGCGCACGCGCAGCCAGCGCCTGTTCGAGAGCCAGCGTACCGGCCACTTTCGGCGCGAGCACGCGTTCGAAATCGGCATACGAGGTTTCGAACACGCTGCGTTCCGCGGAGATGCCGGCAATGTGGAACACGCCGGCGATCGGCCCCGATTCGGCCTGCTCCGCATCGAGCGCCGCGCACAGGGCGTCCGCGTCGGCGACGTCCACGCGCAGATGACGCACGCGGCTGCCGTGCGCCTGCAGCGCGCGCATCTTTTCCTGCGTCGCCGCATCCGGTGCCGAACGCCCGAGCAGCAGCAAGTTCGCGCGATGTCCACGTACGAGGCGTTCGGCAACGTGCTGGCCGATCGCACCCAGCCCGCCGGTGATGAGGTAGGTCGCGCCTTCGCGCAACGGCGATCCCTGAGCGGTGCGCGTCGTCGGAACCATGCGGCGCACCTGGCGCGTGCCGCCTTCGTAGAACGCGCAGGCGCCCTGCGGGTCGTCGAGTTCCGCCAGCACCTTGGCGAATGTTTCGCGCAGTACCAGCGCCGCATCGTCGCGCGCCGCATCGTCGGGCGCGACGCCGATGATCTGCAGCTGGTGCGGCAGCAGCCGTTTCAGCGATGCGACGACCGCAGTCCAGGTGTCGACGTAGACACGTTCCAGCGGCGTGCGGCAGACCGCCGCGAGCACGACACGCTGCTTCGGCAGATTGGCGCCGGCGAGTCCCTGCACAAAGGCGAGCAACGCGCGATAGTCAGGGATAGCCTCCGGCCGTTCCACCGGCCACAGCGCCACGACGGCGTCGAGCGCACCGCACTGCTCGGCCGCACTGCTGAGCGCGAGTGCATAGCTCGCTGCATCGAGGCCTTCCGCGCCTTCGGCAGGCGCAGGCGTCACGAACACGGTCTGCCGGTGCGGCGCGCTGTCCGCCGCGACAGCCTGCAGCGTCTCGCGGTGCGCCTCGTCGGCGAGCAGGCAGATCACGGCGCCGGTGCCGGCGGCACCGGCTGCCAGCGGCTGCGGCAGCCACTCCTCGCTGAACGTCAGCGGCGCGTAGCCGGCGGCTGCCGGCGCGTCTACGCGGCCGGGAGACGCCGCCGGCCTGTCGAGCAGGCGCACGCTGAAGCCACGGATCGCCACGCAGACGTTGCCAGCCGCGTCGCACAGCATCAGGTCGAACTTGCGCAATCGCTCGCTGCTGCCGCTCGCCTGGCGCACGTAGGCATGAATCTCCCCGCGGCACGGCGCGAACACGTCCAGCGTTTCCACCGCGTACGGCAGATGCGGCCGCGATTCCACCTCGCCACCCTGCATGCCTTTGGCCAGCGAGAGGCCGATCGACGACTGCAGCGCGCCATCGAGCAGGCTCGGATGCAGGTGGAATGCCTGCGCGCTCTCGCGCAGCATCTCGGGCAGGTCGAGGTGCGTCAGCACGAACGGCGCGCCATCGGCGTCCTGGCCGGTGCCGATCCACTGCATCGAGCGGAACGTACTGCCGTAGTTCAGGCCGCCCATGCCGAGCAGCTGGTAGCAGTCGTCGACCGGGATGTCGCCGTGGCATTGCGTGCGCAGGACGTCGAGGTCGATGCGCGAGGCGTTCTCCGTCAGCGGCGAGGCACCGCACTGGAAGTGGATGACGCGCTCGCCGCTCTCGCCGCTGTAGATCTCGCAACCCAGGTCGCCGGTGGGGCTGCGCAGCAGCGCGACGTGCAAGGTCACCGGCTCCGCCGCCACCACTACTGGTTGCGCCCAGACGATGTTGCGCAGGCGGAACCGCATCGGCTGTGGGCCGACCGTGGCGTGCAGCAGCGCCGCATGCGCCATTTCCAGATAGGCCACACCCGGCAGCACGCGCGCATCGACGACCACGTGGTCGCGCAGATAGAACTCCTCGCCGTCGAAGCGCGAACTGAATCGCTGCTCATCCAGATTCGAGGTGTTTTCGTGCAGCAGCGGGTGCAGGGCCTGCGCGCGCGCGGCGCTGTGCCCCGCGCTGTGCCCGTCGCCACTCTCCATCCAGTAGCGTTCCCTGGCGAACGGATAGGTCGGCAGCGGCAGGCGTCGCGGCGCGACGCCGTCATACAACGCGTGCCAGTCGACGGCCGCGCCGGCGACCCAGCGTTCCGCCAACGCGTCGAGCCGTGACTCGGTCAGACAGCGGCGCACGAACGCGCGGGCATCGGCCTCCGACGCCGTGCCGTCGTCGCCCTTGCCATGACCGCCGAACCAGCGGCCGGGCGCTGCCTCGTCGCGCAGGTACAGCTCGAGCAGGCGACACAGGTCGCCGATGTCGTGCGCGACGAACGCGGCACGCTCGGCGAACTCCACGCGGCCGACCTGCAGCGTGCGCGCGACGCGGTGCACGTCGCCGCCGGCATCGTGGCCGGGCTCGAGCAGGCGCTGCAGCAGGCGCCGGACATACGCCTTCAACTGTTCGGGGGACTGCGCCGACAGCGGCACGACGGCGGGGAAATGCGCGTAGGCATCGGCACCGGCCGCAGTACCCTGCGGCACGAATTCTTCCATCACGATGTGCACGTTCGCGCCGCTGGCACCGAACGAGCTCACCGCGCCGCGCCGGGGATACACGTGTTCCTGGCCATCAATGGTCAGCCGCGGCCGCTGCCAGGGCTCCAGGCGCCGCTGCACCCGGAACGGCGTGCGCGCCCAGTCGATGTGCGGGTTCGGCACGTCGCCGTGCAGCGAAGGCACCAGCGTGGCGTGGTGCAGCTGCAGAGCGAGCTTGATCAGGCCCGAAACGCCGGCGGCGCCTTCGGCGTGCCCGATGTTCGACTTGATCGAACCGATCGCGCAATCGTTGCCGGTTTCCTTCCTGCCGCGGAACGCCTTGCTGAGTCCTTCGATCTCGATCGGGTCACCGAGCGAGGTGCCGGTGCCGTGGGCCTCGACGTAGCTGATGCTCGCCGGGTCGACGTCCGCACTGGCGAGGCAGCGCACGATCAGGTCGGCCTGCGCGACGGAGCTCGGCACGGATATGCCGCTGACGGTGCCGACATGATTGGCCATGCTCGCCTTGATCACGGCGTAGATGTGATCTTCATCGGCGATCGCACGCGCCAGCGGCTTGAGCACGACCGTGCCGACGCCTTCCGCCGCGACATAGCCGTCGCCGCCGGCGCCGAACGTGCGGCAGCGGCCGTCGCTCGAATGCAGGCCGAGCAATGCATACGTGAGGTATTTGCCCGGGTGCAGCGACAGGTTGACGCCACCGGCGAGCGCGACCTCGCACTCACCGTGCCGGACGCTCTCCACGGCCATGTGGATGGCCGTCAGCGACGACGAGCACTGCGTGTCGACCACGAGGCTGGGCCCGTGGAAATTGCAGAAATACGAAACGCGGTTGGCGATCGTGGCGCTCGACATCAGCACCGGCTGCATCTGCCCGGCCGCCAGCCGCTGCGACTGGAAGACGAGGTAGTCGCGATGCATCAGCCCGGCGAACACGCCGACGTCGCGCCGCTTGCTCGCACCTCGCGGCTGCATCAGGGTCTTCGGCGTGTAGCCGGCGTCCTCGATCGCTTCCCAGGCCACTTCGAGGAACAGGCGTTCCTGCGGATCGATGTTCTCCGCATCGCGCGGCGTGACGCGGAAGAAGCGCGCATCGAAACAGTCCGCATCGGCGACGAACCCGCCCCAGCGCGAAACGTTGGTGCTCGACGCCATGATGCCGTCGAACACGTGCCAGTCCCAGCGCTCGGGCGGGATCTCGACGATGCAGTCTTTTCCTTGCTTCAGATTGTTCCAGAGTTCCCCGATGTTGACCGCCTGGGCGAAGCGGCCGGCCATGCCGATGACTGCAATCTCCTGCCTGCGCAGCTCGACGTGGTCGAGTGCGACGGGCTCCGCGGCCGGTGCGGCAGATGCAGCCGGCGTAGCGGCCGGCGTAGCGGCCGGTACGGCTTCGGCGGATGCGCGCGCCGGCGTTCCGGTCCGCGGCGCCACGTCAGCGCCGCTGGCGATGCGCACGAGCTGCTCGGCGTGGTTCTCCAGCAGGTGATCGGTGAGTTCGGTGATCGTGGTGTATTCGAACAGCAAGGTCGGCGGCAGCGAGATGCCGAGCTGGCTCTCGAGCAGCTGTACCAGCTCCAGCAGGCCGGTGGAGTCGAGCCCCATCTCGTAGTAACCGACGTCCGCATCGATTTTGTCGGCCGGCACATTGATGCGGGGCGCGATCACCCGTGCGATGAAGTCGCGCACGAAGCCGCGCGTATCCGCCGCCGGCCGCGCCGGTTCGACGGCCGACGCTTCCGCGGCGGGCGCGCGAGGGGCATCCCTCGTACCCGCGAGTGTCGTCGAGTCGCCAATCGCGTCAGCTGTGCGCAGTTTCTTCAGCGCGAGGTCACGCAGTTCGGCCACCTTGCGGCCGTCGGCGTCGAGAAAATCGACCGTGACGATGAACAGCTCCTTGCGCTGCCGCACCGTGTCGTGGCGGATACGCGTCGTGCAGCGGTCGCGAACCAGCGCGACGGCACGGAAGCTGTCGTAGGACAGCGGCAGGTAGAGTCCCGCCGGCATCGACGATGACGACGGCAACGATTCGTCGGCCGAGCCGAGGCCCGGCAGCGCACCCGCGACACACGTCACGCCACCGTCCAGCAGCGCAGGGTGGAACATGTACTTCGCGCGGTCGGCGCTGGCCTCGTCGCCGAGCGAGACGTCGGCGAACGCGTGCGTCGTCGACGAGTACGCTTGTCCGCGCACCTGCATGAAGCCGTCATGCGCGAGACCACGCTCGCGGAACGACGAGTAGATCGCCTCCGTGGCCATGGCCTGCTGGCGTAACGGTGCGACGGACTGGTCGTCCTCGGGATCGAACGACGCCGCCGCACGGTGCATCTCGCCGACGGCGTAGCGTGCCTTGTCGGCGACCGCGCGGCCGTCCTGCTGCCGCGTGCCGTAGATCAGCACCTGCCAGACGCCCGGCCGCACGTCGAGCACCTGCATGTCCACGAGGATGTCTTCGGTACCCGGCAGCACCATCGGCTGATGGATGGCCAACCTACGCAGTTCCAGCCCGGCGAAGTCGTGGCCCTCGCGGCGGAAGTACTGGTAGATCATGTCGATGTAGGCGAGTCCGGGCAGGATCTTCAGCCCGTGCACCCGGTGCACCGACACGAGCGGATTGGAATTGCGAAGAACGAATTTCTTGCTCATGACTGGAGCGTCCCCATTGCGATGCCCGACCTTCGGCGTTGCATGCGTGCCGTGTGATTCACTCCCAGGCTCCTTCCGTCACCAGGTCGCCCTCGCCCCAGGGATCGGTGGCATCCGCCTCCGCCCAGGCCGCCTGCGGTTCCGGCGACGGTGCCACCGACACTGACGGCGCAGCGGAGGCTGGCGTGCCGGCCGCGCTGACGTCGATCCGGTGCAGCGCCGGTACCGGCAGCGGTTGTCGCCAGGCATCCGCGTGCGCAACGCCGCCTTCCACGATCACATGGGCATTCGTGCCACCGTCCGCGAACGAGTTGATCGCCGCCACCCGGGGTGCCTCGCCCCACGGCCGCAGCTGGCGCGAGAAGCGGAACGGCGATGCGTCCAGGTCGTAGTGCGCCATCGGCTCTCGCGCCGACAGGAACGGTACGCGCTGGCCGTGATGCAGCATCAGGACGACTTTGATCAGGCTCGCGATACCTTCCGCGCACAGCGGATGGCCGATGTTCGGCTTCATCGACCCCAGCTCGCACGGCTGCGCCCGGTCCGGGCGATACACCGCCTCGATCGCGCGCAGTTCCAGCAGGTCCGTAATCTCGGAACCCGAACCGTTCACGTCGATGTGGCTGATGTCCGCGGCGCGCCAGCCGCTGCGATCCAGCGCCCGCCGCATCACGTCCTTCTGCGCGTGCACATTCGGTGCCGTAGGACCCGCCGTGCGGCCGTCGTTGTTCACCGCCGCCGCCCGCACCAGCGCGTAGATCTGGTCGCCGTCGGCCACCGCCTGCGCGTGGCGCTTGAGCACTACCATCCCTACCCCTTCGCCCAGAATCGCCCCCTGCGCCCGGCGATCGAAAATATGGAACTCACCGCGCTGCAGGATGCCGCGCTGCTCGAACATCCGCAGCGCACCCGGCCCGTTCAACAGGCTCACGCCGCCCACCAGCGCCGCATCGATCTCGCCGCCACGCAGACCCTGCATTGCCATATTCAACGCGACCAGAGCCGACGAACACGCCGTGTCCACCACGAGGCTCGGCCCGCGCAGGTCGAAGAACTGCGACACGTTCGACGCCAGGTAGTTCTGTCCCAGCGCCAGGATCGGATTGACCGCATCGCGCAGACTCACCGGGTCCGCGTGGTACTGACCGCGCGCCCCCAGGAAGACGCCGCTGCGCGTGCCCTTGAGCTCTGCCGCCGTGTAGCCCGCGTGGTGCCACGCCTTGAGGCTTTCTTCCAGAACCAGCAGCGCCTGACGATCCATCGCCCGCGCGTCGGCCAGTGCCACAAGGAAGTATTCCGGATCGAAGTGGTTCACATCCTCCAGCAGCGCCGCCCAGTCGTCCGCGCCCGTCTCGCCCCAGCGCGACGACGGCACCGGCGCGATCGCGCTGCGGCCCTGCGCCAGCAGTTCCCAGTACCCCGCCACGTCGTTGGCACCGGCAAACCGGCACGACAGACCCACGATCGCCAGCGCCTCGTCCGCCGCCGGCGGCGGCACGGCACAGGCCCGCTCCGACGCCGTCATCACTGGCGTGATCGGCGCAAGCTCCACCAGCGGCGGCGCGGCCGGCTCGCCGGTCGACAGGTTCGCCCGCAGCACGGTCTCGTACTTCGCCATCAGCCAGCGCGCGAACGCGCTGATCGTCTGGTGCTCGTACAGCATCGACGGATCCAGCGCATCGTTCACCTGCGCGCCGATCGGCACGAGCACCTGCATCAGCAGCACGGAGTCCACCCCGTAGTCCGGCAGCGGCGTCTGTATGTCCACTTTCTCCAGCGGCATCTGCAGCTGCTGCGCAAACACCTCGCGCAGCCAGCCCTCCACCTGCGCCAAAAGCCCCGCGCCCGACGGCATCGACACGGCGGCCGGCGCCGCGGCCAGTGCGTTCGCACGCGCCACCGGCGGGCCGCGCCGCCGCAGCAGCCGCGACGCCGCAAAACGCGAACCGTCCACCTGCAGCGGCGCCAGCACACCGCGCCGCTGCGTGGACACGATCCGGTCGAGCCAGTCCATGCCCTGTGCGTCGCTGTGGCTCAACAGGCCCAGTTCGCGATACACGCGGCTCTTCACCTCGCCCATCCCGCTTTCGTTCCAGCTGCCCCACTGCACGCTCACGACCGGCAGACCACCGGCCTGCTCGCGCCGCGCCACGTGGTCCATGTACGCGTTCGCCATCGCGTAGTCGGCCTGGCCCGTCGCCAGGTCCGGTACCACCGCCGAAATCGACGAGAACAGCACACAGAAGCGCAGCGGCGCGTCACGCAATCCGGCCAGCAGCGTTTCCAGACCCGAGACCTTCGGCGCGAGCACGGCCGTCATGCCGTCTACCGTCTTGCGCACGAACGCCGGCGTCTGCGCATCGGCCAGACCGGCACAATGCAGTACGCCGTGGATCGGCCCCAGATCCCGCACGCGGTCCATCTCCTGCGCCAGCGCCGCCGCATCGCACAGGTCCACTGCGCTCACCTCGACCCTCACGCCCTCGGCCTGCAGTGCCAGCAACGCGCGCAGCTTCTGCCCCGTCGCGTCCCCCTGCACCGCCCGCGCCTGCCACTGCGACCGCTCGGGCAACGCCTCGCGGCCCGTCAGCACCAGCCGCTTCACCCCATGCCGCCGCACGAAATGCCGCGCACACGCCAGACCGAGGCCCCGCGTCCCACCGGTGATCCACAGCACGCCTTCCGGCGCCCAGTCCAGTTCCGCCGACGCCTCCAATTCCACTTCTTCCAATTGCGCGCAGTAGCGCCGACCGTCCCGGTACCGCACCTCGACCGCGTCGTCCTCCGCGCCCAGCTCCTGCACGACCTGCGCTACCCATACCTCGCCGTCACCCGCTTCCAGGTCCACGTGACGCGCCCGGATCCGGCCGTACTCGCTCTGCAGCATCCCGTACAGGCCGGCCTGCAGCGCACCCGCCTCACCGCGGGTCACGCACAGCGCACGGCCGCCCTGCGACGCGCGCGCCTGCACCCACGCCTGCACGATCTCCACCCATGCCAGACGCTCGTGCGATGCGGCGCCGCAACCGGTCACGTCCACCAGCGCGTCCCACTCGCTCCAGTCCGACGCACCACGCCAGCCGTCCTCGTCGCTGCGTACGATCCGCGTCTGCGCCCATCCCGCCGACAACGCCTGCGCCACATCCTGCGTGCTGGCGTCCGACACGATCAGCACGCTGCCGACCACCGCCGTAGCCGACAGCGCGGCCTCCTGCCAGCCCTTCACGAGCACGCTCTCGCGCACCACCGCTGCGGCTGTCTGCTCCGCGGCAGGCTCCAGACCCGCCTCGCGCAAACCAATCCAGTAACGCTCGCGCTCAAACGGATACGTCGGCAGAGCAATACGGCGCGGCGGCAGCGGACCGAACATCTGCACCCACGGCAATGCGTAACCCTGGCAGTACAGATCCGTCAGCGCATAAAGCGCTTCCTGCCGACGCAGCGCGTCCAGTCCCGCGCCGTCGAGCCGCTGGAACAGGCTATGCGCGTACTCCGTCAGCGCCGCCTGCCCGACAAATTCGCGCGGCACCACGCCTCGGAACAGGTTCGGCAGGCGCTCGCCGGTCTGCAACTGCCGCAGCAGATGCAGCGCGTTGTCGCTGCCTTCCACGACCACCGCGCAGCGATGCGCGAAGTGCTGCCGTCCGCACAACAGCGTGTGACTCATCGCCGTCAGCGCCTCGGCGTTCCACTCGCGCCGCAACAACACGTCGATCAGGTCCGCGATCTTTCGCTGCAGCGCCTCCGCGCTCTTGGCCGACAGCACCAGCGGCACGGCCTGCAATGCGTGTATCGGCGTCTCGCGCACGCCATGGTCCTGCAGCAGCAGATGTGCGTTCGTTCCGCTCATGCCGAACGCGCTCACGCCGACGGTTCGCGCCCGCGCTGCGCTGCGTGGCCACGGCCGGCTGTCCCGACCGACCCAGAGCGCACTGTCCTGCCAGTCGATGTAGTCGCTCGGCTGTTCGCAGTTCAGGCTGCCCGGAATCGTCTCGTGCCGCAACGCCAGCACCGCACCGACCAGGCTGAGCAAGCCCGAAGCCGCGAACGCGTGGCCGAAATTGCACTTCGTCGAGACGATGGCGCAATGCGCATCGGGTCCCTTGCGCACGCCGAAGACCTCGCGCAGCGCATTGATCTCCACCGGATCACCCAGGCGCGTGCCGGTGCCGTGCGTCACCATGAGGTCGACGTCATCCGGCCGCACCCGCGCCTGCTCGAAAACCGACTGGATCAGCCGCGCCTGCGAAGCGCCGTTCGGCGCCGTGATGCCGTTGGTCTTGCCGTCGTAGTTGATGCCGCTGGCGCGGATCACCGCATGGACAGGATCGCCGTCGGCTTCCGCCTGCGACAGCCGCTTGAGCACGATTGCCACGACTGCTTCGCCCGGCACCATACCGTTGGCGCGACGATCGAACGCATAGCAGCAGCCGTCCGGCGAGAGCATTCCCGCCTGACTCATGCTTGCGTACGTCTGCGCCATCAGCGAGACGCTCGCCGCCGCCGCGATGGCGGTATCGCACTCACCGGCGCGCAGGCTCAGGCAAGCCTGGTGCGCCGCCACCATGCCCGACGAGCATGAGGTGTTGATCGCCATCGCCGGGCCGCGCAGGTTCAGGAAATACGACAGGCGAGAGGCGAGGATCGCCTCGTGCGTCCCGGTCAGGGAGCCCTGCCCGCCCACCATGAGCTGGTATTCGCCCTGCTCCACGCCGACGAACACGCCCACCGTGTGGCGCTGTAGCTGGGCCTCGCCGTACGCGGCGTCTTCGAGCGCGTTCCACGCCTCCTGCAACAGCAGCCGCTGGCGCGGATCGGTGACCTGCGCTTCGCGCGGCGAGATCTCGAAAAACAGTGGATCGAACTCATCCACACCGGGCATGGCCGCGAGCCATTTGCTCTTGAGCAGGCCGCTCGCGAAATCTTCGCGCCAGTCGAACCGCTCGAGCGCGACCTCCGTCACCGCCGAACGTCCTTCCGCGAGAATCTTCCACATTTCATCGACGGTTCGCGCTTCGGGGAAGCGGCCGCTCATGCCGATGATCGCGATCGGCTCGTGCGCGGACGCTGCGCCACTGCGCGCCGGCGATGCGGCGCCGCGACTCGAACGCACCGCACGACGCGTCGCGATGGCCGCCGGCGGCGGCGCCGGTTCGACGACGGCGTCAGGACCGCCGTAGCACTGCTCCAGCCGCTCGCGATGACCGGCCAGCAGATACGCCGAGACCTTTTCCAGGCTCGAATGACTGAAGAAGATCGCCGGCGTGACCTCGATCGCGTAGTGCGCCGAGATGCGCGTGGCCCACTGCGCCAGCGTGATCGAATCAAATCCGTAGTCGGCGAGATTGTCCTGCGCCTGGATCTGGTCGCGGCTCAGTTTCAGCAGATCGCCAATCTGCTGCTTGAGATCCCACTGCACGCACTGCTCGATCGGGAAGCCGCGCAGTTCCGGCCGGCGTCGCGCGGTGCCCCGCGCCGGCACCGCGATCTCCGGAGCAACGGGGGCCGGCTCGCGCAGGCCCAGCGCCTGTTCGATACGGTCACGTCGGCCGTTCATCACGAGATAGTGCCCGTCGGCTTCGCCGAGCAGACGCTCGAACGTCGCGATGCCGTCAGCCGCCGTCAGCGCCTGCTGACCGCTGGTCTGCAGGTATAGCTGCGTATTCGCAGCGTCGCCCGTGCCCATGCCGCTGTCGGCCCATACCGGCCAGGCGATCGCGACGCGCCTGAACCGGCTCTGCACGTTGTCGGCGTAGGCCATCTCGAAGCGATTGGCCATGGCGTAGTCGGCGCTGCCGAAATCGCCGAGCACGCCGGAACTCGAACTGAAGTAGCAGATGAACCGCAGCGGCTGGTCGGCAAAGACGTCGTCCAGTACCTGCGTGCCATGCACCTTCGGCGCAAGGACGCGCGCGAACGCCTCGGGCGAGCGCTCGAAAAGGGTTCCTCCCTCGATCAGGCCCGCAGCGTGGATGACGCCGTCGATCCGACCGAAACGCGCCACGGCCGAGGCCACGCCGGCGCGCATTGCCGCCGCGTCGGCCACGTCGGCGGCCACGTACATCAGCTCGCCGCGCGTCGTGCCGTCGGCGATTTCAGCTTCGCGCGCCGCATCCGGCCTGCGCCCGCTCAGCACCACCTTGGCGCCGTAGCGCGCCAGCAGATGGCGCGCGAACAGCGCGCCGAGACCGCCGAGACCGCCGGTGATCCAGTACACGCCGCCGTCGCGCAGCGCGTCGCTGCGGTCCGGGGCGTCGGCGGCGGGCAAGTCGTGTTCGCGTACGCGCAATTCGTAGCGGTCGAATTCTGCGTAGCGCACGTTGCACGCGGCCGGCAGGCTCAGCTCGTGCCGCAGACGACGTGTCCAGACGCGCACGTCCTCCGCGTCCTGCAACGCCCCCTGATGCAGCACGATCGCGGTCGGCAGGCGCGGCATGATCACCCGCAGCGAGCGTTCCATGCCGATCCATGATTCCGCGTGACTGCGCGCGTGGGCCTCCTCGTAGCACGCGCAGAACAGCACGCGGCCGACCTCGAGCCGCGACGCCGCGAGCCCCTGGACGACACCGAGCACACCGCGCCACTGCCGTCCGTCGGCCGCGGCGCGCAGCGTGGCGGCGTAGACGAGGGCGTCGACGGCGCCGTGCGCCTCGCCGATCGCGGCCAGCGCCTGTCGCACGCTTTCGCTGTCGTCGCATCGCGCCGCGTAGCGGTGAGTGTCGCGCCGCACGTAGTGATCGCCAGCAACGACGACGATCAGTTCGACGTCACCGAACGCGACGGAGGCGGTGTCGGCGAAGGCCTCATCGGCGGCAATGAGCACGATGCACTTCGGAACCTGCGTGGCGACCGCATTGCCCTCGGTCGGCACCCACCGTTCGCGAAACACCATCAGTTCGACGGCGGCGGCGGGTTCGTCCGCACGCGAGACGGAAGCGGCAACCGTCGCGACGGGCGCGACGCGCGCCGGCGCGAGAACGACGTCGCTCAGGACGACGCACACGCGGTCGTGTTCGTCCCGCAACGCGATATCGAAGTGCCGTGAACCGTCGGCGCCAGCCGGCCGTTCGTGGAGCAGCGCATGTCCCTGCGCACTCATCGGCGACAGCACATCAAGGCGTGCGATGCCTTGCAGTACCAGCGGCTCGACCGCGCGTTGCCGGGCCGCCGTCACGACCTGCTGCAGCAAGACCGGATGCAGCGCGCAGGCACCCTCGGCGCCGTATTGCGTTTCCTCGGCATGGAGGGTCAGGCGCTCGGCATCGCCGTGCGCCCACGTAGCTGCCGACCGCAGCCGGCGCTCGCCGCGTCCTTGCGCATGCACGATGCGTTCGCCGTCGTCGGATTCGGTGAAGATTTCGAACTCCACCGCGTCATCGGTCTGCGCGTACAGTCCGATGTGCACGCGCTGCGGCCACGGCACTACCGTCACCGGCGCGCCCCAGGCTACGTCGGCGAGCGACAGCGTCGTGGTTTCGTCCACACGCCATCCGGCTCCGAGCTCCAGCGCAGCACGCGCCATTTCCAGCAACGCGGTCGCCGACAGCTCGCCATGCTCCACGAACGGCGCCGTACCGTCGAACGAGCTGCTGTAGCGCAGCTCGTGCAGATCGCCGGTGTTCTCGTGCAGCAGCGGATGCAACGCTGCGCGCGCACCGGCGACCGGCGCTGCGTCCGTTGCCTCGACCCAGTACCGAGTGGTCGCGAACGGATAGGTCGGCAGCGACAGCCGCGCCGGCGACTGACCGGCGAACAGCGCCGCGTAGTCGAGGTTGTAGCCCTGCACGTGCAGGTCCGCGATCGCGCTAAGACGATCGAGGTAGTCGTCGGGCGCGAGTCCCGCCGCGCACTCCTGCAGCCATTGATCGCCGAATCGGCGCAACGCCGCCTGGTCGCCGCCCTCGGGTTCGGTACCTTTGGACAGGTACACCTGCGGCGCCTTGCCATGAGTGAGCCAGGTCTGCAGGCGCGAGGCGAGTT